>JBCBGD010000186.1:0-5605 GCA_038527085.1 Pseudomonadota bacterium
GACATGACTTTCCGCCGCGAGATGGAACACATGGCTTGGTCGCACTTCGCCAAATATCCTGGCGAGCGCGGCGCGGTCACATATGTTGGCTTCGACCAGGTCCAACGCGCCGGTGTCCAACTCGGGCGACAGGGAAGCGCGATGGGCAGCATAGGTCAGGGCATCATAGCCCGTGACCTCCCAACCTTCGGCAACGAGGCGCTTGCACAGTGCGGACCCGATAAAGCCTGCGGCTCCGGTGACCAGCGCTCGCCGCGTCATGCCAGGCCGTCCAGTTCAGCGAGCGCGACGCCAAGACTAATGGCGTTGGCATCCCGCTCGGACAGATGCGCAGACGCCCGGGTAATTGGCCAGTCAATCCGAATGTCCGGATCATCGAAGGCAATCGAGCGTTCGGCCTCAGGCGCATAGGCCGACGACAGTTTGTAGGCGATCACGCAGTCATCCTCGAGCGTACAAAACCCGTGGGCAAAACCGCTGGGAACAAACATCTGGTTGCCTTGCTCGGCCGACAGTTCCAAGACAACGGCCTGGCCGCGGTGGGAGCTCATTGGACGAAGGTCTACCGCCACGTCGAGGATCCGCCCGGCAATACACGACACAAGCTTGGCCTGCCCGCGGGGGGGTAGTTGGTAGTGCAGCCCGCGAACCGTTCCCTTCTGTTTCGAATATGAAAGGTTGTCCTGAAAGAACTCTTCCGTGATTCCGCCCTCGGCATAGCGCGCGGCATTCCATGTTTCACAGAGATAGCCGCGTGCGTCACCAAACCGGCGCGGCTGGATTTCGACAACCCCGGGCAGGGCGGTTTGTTTGAACATGCCTATAGGAACTCGCTCACAACTCGCTTGTCAGGGGGTGAAGCCCACGCGTGATGCATTTGCAACCCCCGAGCCCGACCCATTGTGGAACCTTCATTCACTGGAATTCCAGGCGTTCGCGAGAGAAGAAAAAGAGCGACTCTGTA
Organism: Pseudomonadota bacterium; assembly: GCA_038527085.1. GTDB lineage: Bacteria > Pseudomonadota > Alphaproteobacteria > Caulobacterales > Hyphomonadaceae > UBA5336. The sequence goes on from JBCBGD010000186.1 coordinate 965, forward strand.
TTGGCATCAAGCGTATCGGGGTCAGCATGCAGCAGGGTGCGCATGGCGCTTTGGCGTAGCTCGCGTGCGCGGTGAAAGTCCACCTCAATCAGCTGCTTAACGCCTGAGGTTTCAAGCTCTTCGACCACTTGGCTGTAAAGCCGCACAGACCCGGCAATGAACATGGACTCGTAAGCGATCTTGCTGGCGATCTTCTCGTGAATGTTCGAATAGGCGAACTGGGAGAACATCTTGTCGACCGACTTCACGATGAAATCGACTTCCTGGTTGAAGCGCGGCGTGCGCAGGTAGAACATTTTCGCCTGCAGGATCTTGCGCTCGATTTCCTTGACGGTTTCATCGCTCAGGCCTTCGTGGATGATGATGATGTCGATGTCGGATCCACTGACGGTCTGGCCTGTCTGCTCGATCCGGCGCGGCTCTTCATGGCCCAGAAAGTAGGCATTATCGCCCGCAATGAAGGCGCACATCGCGCCGCGCTCTTCCTGGCTGATGTCCGCCATGGCATCCGTCATGATCGTGCGGGCAATCTGGATCTTTCCCTGGCTGACCGTGCGGTGATAATTGCTCAGCGTCACCTGTCGGTCGATCACGGCGCCCCGCTGGCCTGCCAAGGACAGAAGCGTGAAAGACAGGAAATCGCGCAGGACAGAAGGACTGAGCCGCACTTGATCGGCTCTCTGGATGTCGTAGCGCAGGTAATAGCTTGCAAAATGCGAGATCTGGATATCGTCATCGCTGAAACAGGCCTGCCACAGCGCCAGGTGGGAAAGCTGCGGCAGCGCGGCGGCGAGCTCTTTGCCAAGCTGGGGGCCGTTTCGCTTTAGAACTTCCCAGACTTTTTCACTGTTTTCCGCAACGGCCATCTAGGCACTCCGTTCCTGCACCATGGCGCTACATGAGTTCCCAGTCCCGCATCAAGATGTCGGCCAGTCGTTCAGTTCTCTGGCGTACCACGTCCGCCGTCCAGGCTTCCTGCTGCTCCAGGTCCCGCGTGAGGGCAAAATGTGCCCCTCCGGACCCGTTGAAGTAGACCTTCTTCTTGGCGCGGTAATCGAGGCGGTCGGCGCGCTGGTTTTCCGAGTGTGGCAACAAGATGAAATTGCCGAGCGTGTCGCAAAGCTCCCGGCGCTTCTGCCCATCAGGCCAGATCGTGTTCCAGTAGCTGTCCTCGCCAGGATTGCGGGGCAGGACGTGCTCCACTGTCGCGTCGGCCTCTGGCGCCAGGGTTTGCCCACCTTCGAGGGCCGCATTCAGGCGCAAGGCCATCGCCCGGCGCTGGCCAAAGGTGGCAAACCGACCGAGCAACCGCTCGCGCACTTTTCTCGCCTCATCGCGGGAAATTGAAAGCGGACTTGAGGCCGAAAACACCGTGCGTGGGTTCTCCAGCGCGTCGACCACGCGTCTGTAGCGCCGATCTCTCTGGTCCTTTTTCGGCACGATCAACTGCATGCAATAGGACAGGCGCTCCAGCCGCTTGAAGAACTCCACCGCTGAATTGGTGGCGTTGCGATGGTGCACCAGGAATTTGAGCGCCGGGGCCCGCCAGCTGAGATGGTCGAGCGCACGCATGCGATTGATGTAGGCGCTGACCGGCGCGCTGATGTTGCCGAACTCGATACTGCCTGTGGTGATTTCGCCATAGGCGCGCACGTGTTGCGGCAAAACCTCGTCGAGGAAGACCTTTGCCGTGATCTTGGGAATCACATTTCTGCGCAGACCCGCAATCAGATCGCCCTTGGCTGACTTGTCATACAGCACGCGGATCTGGCGCAGGAGGTCGTCGAAGGCTCCGCCGCCAATCATGGCCTCATATTCGGCCCAGCGCGCGGAATAACGATTGGCTTCCTCAAGGCTCAGATTGGCCCGCTCCAGAATGTCGGTCTTGATGATGTCGTGCGCATTGGGCGCCTTGCCCCTGTCATTCAGGACACGGAACACCTTGTAGCCCATGTCGCGGTTTTCCACCGTGACCTCGGTCATGGCGCACCGCGTGACGATCGTGTCGGCAAGGTGTGCGCGTTCCTCGGCGCTTATCTTTTCCAGCTCGCGCAGGAAGCCTGACATCACCTCGCTCATCCTGCGCTGGCTCGCACTTTCATGGGGCTCGTCTTCCTCAATGGTGGCGGCGCCGCGGCGCTGGACACGGGCGCGAAAGAAGTCGCCATCGAGATGATTCAGCGACAGACGCCAGAGAACACTGCGGGAGCCGGCCTCGGGGCCTGACACCAGTGCATGGAGTGCATCGCTGCGCTCGCGGTTCTGTTCAAGGTCTCGCAGCGCGCAGAGCAGCATGGTCAGCGTGGTTAGTCGCTGCTGACCATCGACGATTTCGACGGGCTGGCCAGGCTCGGCGACCACGACGATGGAGCCGATGAAGTGCACCCCGCCATTGTCCATTGTCTCGGTGAAGTCATCGAGAAGCGTCATTGCTTCCCGCTCACCCCAGGAATAGCTGCGCTGGTAGGGCGGAAGGCACAGTCGCCGCCCCTCGGCGAACATGGTCGCGACGTCTACGGTTATGGAAGAGATGCCTAAAGTCATGGCAATCCTTTGTCCCCTCTACTTTTTGGCTAGCCAAAATACCGGTGCGCCTCAATAAGATTACCCTCCGGTTACGGTCGATTGAGGGCAAGGTGTGACGAAGGGAACACGTGCGATGGCGTGGCTGACGTTTCTGAAGGATGGTGAAGCCTGGGCGGGCTGGACGGATGGTGATGTGGTCCGTGTCTTGGGGCAGGGCCCGCTTGAACGCTGGCTGAACACGCCGGCGTTCAATGCACCTGAAGATGCCACCACCACACTCGAACTGAAGGATGTCGAGCTGATCCAGCCCATCCAGCGCCCGGGCAAGATCCTCGGAATCGGGCTGAACTATGCAGCCCATGCCGCAGAGAGCACCAGTTTTGCCAAAATGCCCCAGAACGGTGTCCAGAAATGGTTCAATAAGCAGGTCACGGCCGCCCATCCACCCTACGCAGATGTCCATCTTCCCCGTGTGTCACAGGCCTTGGACTACGAAGCGGAGCTGGTGGTTGTGATTGGAAAGCCTGGACGGCACGTGCCCGAAGATCGCGCCTGGGACATCGTCGCGGGCCTGGCGTGCGGGTGCGACTATTCCGTGCGCGATTGGCAGAAGGCGAGCCCGACCATGATCATGGGCAAAGGCTTCGACACACACGCGCCTTTTGGCCCGTTTCTCACGCCGCTTGAGGACATTGAAGATGTCGACAGGCTCGAAATCCGCGGTTTTGTGAATGGCGAATTGCGCCAACGCGCTCCGGCGGGCGACATGACCTTTTCCATCCCCCAGCAAATCGCGCATTTGAGCGCTGCGTTTACACTGGAGCCTGGCGATGTGATCTTCACCGGAACCCCCGCCGGTGTTGGCCAGGGCTTCGACCCGCCAAAGTATCTGAAAGCCGGCGATGTGGTGCGCGTCGAAATTGACGGGTTGGGCCACATCGAAAATCGCGTCATAGCCGAGCCGGAAACGACTGTTCGACTTGGTTGAGGCTGGCTGCGCCGATGAAACGCCTATTCGGGATCGCCGCATTGCTGGCCGCTCTGGTGGCGTGTTCCGACCCGGCTCCAAGCGGCGATGCAGCGCCTCTGATAGAAAGCGATCCGGTTGTGCTTCCAGAGCAGTTTGCCGTGAGGCGCTGCGCCCATGTGGAGGCGGGACGTGGCTGCCTGATTGTTCAGGCGGGCGGAAAAGTGCTCGTCTTCGGCGCGCCGGAAGGGGCTGCTGACAGTCTCGACGCGATCGACGCACCGGTCCCTGATGCGGTCTTCGTAGCGACGCTTTCGCCCGATGAATTGGAAGGCCTTGCGCGAATACGCAATCAGTCCTGGCTGGCCGGACGCACCACATTGCTTCCGGTCATCGGGCCTGAGGGGATCGCGGTCTTCACGGCTGGGATCGACGATGCCTTCGCGCGATCCGACGCAAAGGTCTATCTCGAGCATCGCCCGCCCGGAACGTTCGACACAGCCCTCATGGCGGCGCGCGAAATCCCACCCGCCAGCCGGGGCGGCGCGTTCGACACCGGCGATTTGCGGGTCGACGCGATTGCTTCGCCGGGGTCCGGGATCACCTTTGTTGTGCGCTACGGCGGCGCAGCGCTGCAGATTTCGGCCTGTGGCGAGGACGCGGTCGCGCCGCAGGGGATTGTTGTGACTCTCTCTCTATCGTGTGAGGCGCAGCGCGATCCTGCCGCCTGGCCTGGCGCGGGGAACGTCGTTTTCGTTGGCAATTGAGCACGCGCTTTGCAGCCAAGGCCTTGGAATCAGCAGGGTATCCCAGCTATTTCAGGTAATTCGTTAACTTCCGGGGCTTATCCGTTAATATAAGGGTGTGCAGAGTCGCGTAGGATCGGGGCATGAAAGCGGTCTTCTTTTTCATTTATCTCGCGCTGGGCGCTGCCAGTGCATACGGCCTGCACAGCCAGCTCGCGCTGGACTGGACCATGGCCGGTGCCGGAGGCGCATTCGTCGCGTTGCTGCTTGGCCAGGCGCACCTGTTCCTGTTTTCGCGCAGCGCGCCGAAAGCCGACCATCGCGTTGAGGAGATCGTCTCGGCCCAGGAAAACACTGCCCGCCGCGTCAATGTCCTGGAAGCGCGCACAGATGCGGTCGAAA
>JBCBGD010000187.1:0-5585 GCA_038527085.1 Pseudomonadota bacterium
ATCCAGGGTGGTCTGGCCAATCCGGGCGACACGCTCGGACTATGTTCAGGTGCGCTTGTCGGTGCGGAGGGGCTCTTCGGGCTCGATGGCGTGACGGTTGCCTACACGGATGGAAATGGCAATGCGCAAACAGCAACGGCCTTCCAGCCAATTGATGGTGATGCCAAGAACCTGGACGGTAACAGCCTGCCGGGCACGCCAGACCTGACCTTCAGCTTCGGTGCTGAGTACACGTGGGAAGCTATCCGCGACTCCAATTGGGACCTGCGGGTGCGCGGCGACTACTACTACCAGGACGATGCGTTCTCGCGGATTTGGAATACGCCGCGTGATGAGCTGGAAAGCTGGACCAACCTCAACCTGAGCGCTGGTATCTACAATGATGAGACAGGACTGAGCGTGGAACTGTTCGGCAAGAACATCACCGATGAGGAAGTCATCACCGGTGCGTACCTCACCGACGATAGCTCTGGTCTGTTCACCAACGTCTTCCTGAACGAGCCGGCGACCTATGGCATCACTGTGGCCAAGAGCTGGTAGGTTCGAACGTACAAAAGAACGAGGGCGGCTCCAAGCGGGCCGCCCTTTTTCTATGGCGAAAGGGTCGAGAGAGCGGTTTAGTAGACCATGCCTGGTGTATCAAAGCGCCGCGGGAAGTGTTCCGGTTTCACGTAGAGATCGCCCGCGCGTTCCCCGATCCGCTTGAGCCTGTGCAAATTCTTGTTCTCGGCACAGTCCATCTTCTGAAGCTTACTGATCTTGCCGGGGCCTAGAGGCTCGCCTTCCTCGTAAATACCGAGGCGCTCAAGGCCTTCGCTGTCGAGCGAGGCGTCGTAGCGCTGGAATTCGAACAGGGGCTCTGGCGTGATGCAATAGGGCGCCGCGAAACCGCGCTCGAGGTCCCAAGGATTGGCCAGGCTGTCGACGTCGGCGTTCATCGGGTAGGGGTGACGCGGCTTTGACAGAGCCTGCATGATCATGAGCTGGTTGTTGCCAACATCCTGGATCGAGCCAGCGAGCGAGAAGACGGCCTGCTGCACAGCCACCATCCGGCCGAGCTTCCGGCTGGAAAAACGCTGGCGGAATTGGCCGGTCCCGACCGAGGTGATCAGAAGGTTCTCTGCGCCGACATTCCAGTTCAGCCCATAGCCGGGAATGGTTGTGTAAAGCCAGAAGGCGACCGATGGATTGTTGAGGCCGGCGACGGCCCCGTCCATGAACGCGCCGGGTTCAGCGCCCTCTTCGATCTGCACGTCCACATGGTCGAAATAGGCAGGCGCTGCCGCGCTGGCACGGACCACGTTTCGCAGCACATAGTCCTTGTTCGGCCTGTTGTTTTCCTCTGAGCGCTCCCAGAAGCGCGCCCTGGGATTGTTGGTGAGGATCCAGGCCGAGCCCGAATCCATGCGCTTGGCCGTGACGCCGAGGCCGGTCTTCAAATCGGTGGAATCGAGCGTCCTGTCTTCGAGGTGCACGCCGAGTTGTTCGTCCAGTTTGCGCGCATCGAAACGCGATACGAAGATCTGCGGGAGCACCCTCGGATTGGAGAAGATCTCCGATCCCATCGTCATGTAGAGGTCTTGTAGTTCCTTGACCGGTTTGCCCAGCGCCAGCCAGGCGGCCACAATGGAACCCGTCGATGTGCCTCCGATGAAGTCGTAATAGTCCGCCAGCACAAAAGCGTCTCTTTCGGGACCAGGTGCGATGCGTTCGCGCAGCGTGTCTTCAATGTGCCTGAGGATGCCGCAGGTGAGCAGGCCGCGGATGCCGCCGCCATCCAACGCGAGGATGCGTTTCGGCCCGCCGGGCATGAGGTGGCGATCGCGTGATCTGGAAGGATCCCACTGGTAGTCTCGTCCCATACATCACTCCCCGAACTGAACTTTCAGGATCGTAACAGAATGTTCGGTGTGGGGAAGCGCCGACGCCGCGGGCGGTCACCGCGTTGTCGTGGATGACGCGTAAAAGCTCGTGATCCACTGGCCGAGCAGGTCATTGTCATCGGGTCTGCTGAGCGAGGCTGTGGCGGTATCGACCTGATCATCGCTGAGAGGCGCGCCCCGTCGGTTCTCATAAAGCGCAGCGGCGAAACTGTCAGAGAACTCAGGATGTCCCTGGAAGCTGATCGCTGGTGTCTGCGTATATTGCAAGCCGGCATGGGCACAGAATTCCGAGGTTGCGATGGTCTTCGCCCCGGGTGGCGGGCTGATCACCTGATCCTGGTGACTGACTGCGAGGGCAAAGGTTTTGGGAGCGTTGTCCTGCATCCATGGAGTGGTGGAGGTGACTTCATAAGTGTGACGCCCCAGGCCCCAGCCCTTCTCCGATTTCACCACTCGTCCGCCAAGGGCCTGCGCCATCGCTTGGTGGCCAAAGCAGATACCGACCTGTGGGACATTCTCACTCGCGGTCCAGCGGATGAAGTCCATCAGCGGGGCCATCCAGGGCTCATCGTCATAAACGCCGACCGGAGAGCCTGTGATCAGGACGGCGTCCAGGCGTGCAGGGTCAGGGAGTAGCGCGCCGTCGACCACGGCAATGCTCTCGAGAACTGCGTCAGGTGCGTGAGGGCGCAGCAGGCGTTCAAACATTTCCGGGTAGTCTGGAAATGCCGATCTGAGCGCGGGCATCGGGCGCCCCACCTCCAAAACCGTGATTCTCATTTTAGGGAGACCGGCTGTCTGAGATTGCGCCCGGGGCGGACTGTTGATCTGAAATCCACTGTCTCATTCTCGCCTGGAGTGTGGATAGCGGCATCGAGCCTTCGCCCAGCAGGTGGTCGTGGAACGCACGCAGATCGAAGTCCGCACCCAGCGCGCTCTCGGCTTCGGCGCGCAGCTCGAGGATCTTCAGCTCGCCCACCTTGTAGGCAACTGCCTGGCCTGGCCATCCGATGTAGCGAGTGACTTCGGTTTCGATGTTCAGCGGGCTGAGGGCGGTGTTGTCTATAAAGCATGCTTCGGCCTGTTCGCGAGACCAGCCATACCAATGCAGGCCAGTGTCGGCGACGAGGCGGCAGGCCCGCCACATCTCATAGGAAAGGGCTCCGAAGCGCTCATAGGGCGTCTGGTAGATGCCCGCTTCGCCAGCAAGTTTCTCGGCATAAAGCGCCCAGCCTTCGCCGAACGCTGTGGCGTAAAACGAGCGCCTGAAGTCAGGCACATCGCGCATTTCTTGGGCCAGGGCGATCTGCAGGTGGTGGCCCGGCACCGCTTCGTGCGCAGTGAGGGCGGGGAGCTCGTATAGAGGACGTTGGTCGAGGCGATAGGTGTTGACGAGATAGGTGCCCGACCGTCCGCTTTCGGGATCGCCCTGGGCATAGCGCCCGGTCGTGTAGCCCGGCGCAATCGATGCCGGGACGGGGGAGACGCCGTAGGGTAAGCGGGGGAGGCGGCCGAAGTATTGGGGCAGGCTCGCGTCCAGACGCTTTGAAATGGTTGAGGCCTTTTCGAGCAAGTCCTGCGGCGTGCGCGCATAAAATCGCGGGTCTTCTCTCAGAAATGCGATGAAGTCAGGAAGGTCTCCTTCGAAGCCAACCTCATTGATGATCGACTTCATCTCCTCGCGTATCCGCGCGACCTCAACTTGGCCGATTGTGTGGATGTCTTCCGGCGAAAGCCCAGCTCCCGCGGTGTGGAACGCGACGAGTTGAGCGTAGGCTCGGCGACCGCCGCGCAGGCCCGCAAGTCCGGGCGCTTCCCTCGCCTTCGGGGCATATTCTTCAACGAGAAATGCGTGCAGATCACGGTAGGCAGCAAGTGTGTCCGCGACGGCCTCGCGACCTTCGCGCTGTAATCTCGCGCGCTCAGGCACCGAAAAGCTCTCGGGCAATTGCGCTAGCGGAGCGAAGAGATCAGATTCGTCAGGACCTGTTTCGAGCTGCTCTGCGACCTGTTCGATGACGGTTGCCAGAGGATCGGAATGGGCTGTCCAGCCCGTTGCAAGCCCCCGCCTCATATTCTCGATGTTCTGTTCGAAGAAACGCGGCGTGTCCCGCAGGCGCGCGACATAGGCGTCGGCGTCCTCCACCTTGCGGATCCGTGCGCGCGAGGCTGCAAATACAGGCGAGGCGTGAAAACCGCTGTCACCGGTGAAAGGGATGCGCGCAGAGTCGAGGTCTTCACGCATCACCTGGCCACCCAGGAGGTGTTCAAGGATCGCCGTGTCCACAACACGGTCGGTTGAAATTGCATCAAGGCGATTGAGCAGAGCGCGCGCCTCTCTGGCATTCTGCTCAAGCGATGCGCGCGAAACGTCCGGCCATGAAACCGGACCTGTCCCCGTGCCGCGCGCTGCCGCCGAAGGATCGCTCGCTTTGCGGAAGGCCTCGTAGTCCGCGATGACCTGATCGAGGGAATCTTGCTGAGTGGCTTCGGCTGTCTCGCTGGTTTGCGATACGGCGACCTGCAGACTTCCCGAAAAAACAATGACGAACGCCACGACAATGTGGCGCATACCTTTGCCCAGAAGCGCGCGTTGACACCTACCCATGCCCCTCTAAGAACATCAGCGGTAAGTGAACGCAAGTGAGGCACATGTATGTCGAGTGGCGATTGGACTGATCCGCGGCCCCTGTCGCCGCATTTACAGGTTTGGAAATTCCACCTGACAATGCTGGCGTCGATCTCGCACCGGGTCACGGGTACGGCGCTTTATTTTGGCAGCGCCCTGATCGCCGTCTGGGTGGTGGCGCTAACTTTGCCTGCGGGCACGAACGGTGAGGCGCCAGCGCTCTACGCCACGATCGAGACGATTATGACGTCGATACCGGGCCAAATCCTGCTCGTGCTGTGGGCTGCTGCGGTCTTGTATCATTTCGCCAATGGGATCCGACATCTTCTTTGGGATGGTCCGGGAATTGGTTTCAGCCCGAAGACAGCCAGCGCCTGGTCGGCCTTCAACTTCGTATTCGCCGCCGTCGGCGCCGTTGCCATCTGGGCAGCGGCCACCTTGATCTAGGGAGGCCGAACATGGCTGGTTCGCAAGACTTCACGACGCCGGTTGCCCGCGCACGCGGGCTAGGCTCGGCAAAGGCTGGCACGGAGCACCACATCCGCCAAAGGGTGTCGGCGATTGCGCTGATTTTCCTCGTGCCCTGGTTTCTGTTCTCGGTCATTCAGGCGAGCCAGGCAGGCTTTGCGGGTGCGCAGGCTTGGGTGGCGCAACCATGGAATGCAATCTTGCTCATTTTGACCTTCGGCGCGGCCTTCTACCACATGCGCCTCGGTATGCAGGTCGTCATTGAAGATTACATTCATGGCAGTGGGATGAAGAGCGCCTTGTTGATCGCGAACACGTTTGCCGCCTTGGCATTGTTCGCGGTCACAGCTCTGAGTATCCTGAACATATGGATTTCGGCTGGCGCCTGACCCAGGCTGTCTGCCTTGCGGAGGACTTATCGCATGAGCGACTACAAGTGGATCGATCACACCTATGACGTTGTGGTGGTGGGCGCCGGCGGATCAGGCCTGCGTGCAGCACTCGGCGCGGCCCAGGCGGGCCTGCGCACCGCGTGTATCTCCAAGGTTTTCCCGACCCGCTCACACACCGTAGCAGCTCAGGGCGGCATCGCAGCTTCGCTGGGC
>JBCBGD010000188.1:0-5539 GCA_038527085.1 Pseudomonadota bacterium
CGAGAAGGATTTCGGTGATGGCCATGCCGCCTTGTGGCGCGCCTTATCGGGCCCCCGCAACCCCGAACCGCAAGGAAAGGCGGGCCTCGGTCGACCAAAAATCAGCAGAAGGCGGCCAGAGCACAAAACGCCATGGACAAGGCTTCATGAGCCCGTTAGATACGGCGCTTCCCCATTTGGCCCGCCCGGGTAGCTCAGGGGTAGAGCAGCGGATTGAAAATCCGCGTGTCGGTGGTTCGATTCCGCCCCCGGGCACCATTCTCCATAGATTCCAGCGCATCCTGGCTTGATTGCCTCACGCATTGGAAGGAACCCGATTAGGCATCCGGCGAGCGCGTTGCGGCTTTGCGATTGCGCAGGTTGACCGGGTCAGTGTCAGGCGTCAGCCTTTGTTCAGCGTTGATCTGTTTGGCCGCTTCGCCTTTCCGGGAAGCTGCATTTCTCAGAGGGGTGGGACTGCGTTCACGCAGCGTGTTTGAATTCTGTGGCGGTGGCGATCGTTCCAACTGCCCTTCTCATCAGCAGATGGACCAGTTTGAGGGAAAATGAGAATGTCCAATGCCCTGAGCCTGACGGAGATGATATCTGCCGCCGATCGCGTGATGGTGTTCACCGGCGCCGGAATCTCCACAGAGAGTGGGATCCCGGATTTTCGAAGCCCTGGCGGTGTCTGGAGCAAGATGCAGCCAATCTACTTCCAGGATTTCGTTGCAGACCGGGAGGCCCGCCGGGAATCCTGGAAGCGCGTCTTCAATCGTTCGGCAGGCTGGACCGGCGCAAAGCCGAATGACGGCCACAAGGTGATCGCCCGATTGGTCGAGACCGGCAAAGTGGCGAGCGTGGTGACCCAAAATGTGGACAATCTACATCAGGACAGCGGTGTGCCGGACGAAAAGGTCATCGAAGTGCACGGCAATGCGACTTATGCCGCGTGCCTGACCTGTGCGAAGCGCTACGAGATCGAAGCGCTGGAGCCCCGTTTCCTGGCCCACGAGGACCTGACCTGTGACGCTTGCGACGGGCTGATCAAGACCGCGACCATTTCCTTTGGCCAGGCGATGCCGGAAGTCGAGTTGACCCGCGCCGCAACCGAGGCCGAGCTTTGTGACCTCTGCCTCGTGCTCGGCTCGTCCCTTGTGGTTTATCCCGCTGCAGACATTCCGCTGCTCGCCGTGCGAACAGGCTCGCGTCTGGCAATCATCAATCGTGAAGCGACGGAGCAAGACCCCGTCGCGGACCTGGTACTCAACGACGAGATCGGCCCGACCTTAACGCAGGTCGCAGAGGCCATGGGGCTCTGACACCCGTCAGAGATCCGTATGAGTCGCAGGCAGTTGGTAGATAGGCGCGGCCGTTGCTGCGATGCGCCCGCTATGTATCCAGGAAGCTCCGTAGCTTTCGTGACCGGCTCGGATGCTTAAGCTTGCGCAGGGCTTTCGCTTCGATCTGGCGGATGCGTTCGCGCGTCACCGAGAATTGCTGTCCGACTTCTTCCAGCGTGTGGTCGGTGTTCATGCCGATGCCGAAGCGCATGCGCAGGACGCGTTCCTCGCGCGGCGCGAGCGAGGCGAGCACCCGCGTTGTGGTCTCACGCAGGTTCGACTGGATGGCCGAATCCACCGGCAACAGCGCCATCTTGTCCTCGATGAAGTCACCGAGGTTGGAGTCCTCGTCATCGCCAATCGGCGTCTCGAGGCTGATCGGCTCCTTGGCGATCTTGAGCACCTTGCGGATCTTCTCAAGCGGCAGGCCGAGCTTTTCAGCAAGCTCTTCCGGGGTCGGCTCGCGGCCAATCTCGTGGAGCATCTGGCGCTGGGTGCGCACGATCTTGTTGATCGTCTCGATCATGTGCACCGGGATACGGATGGTGCGCGCCTGGTCCGCAATCGAGCGGGTGATGGCCTGGTGGATCCGCCAGGTGGCGTAGGTCGAGAACTTGTAACCGCGGCGGTATTCGAACTTATCCACGGCCTTCATCAGGCCGATATTGCCTTCCTGGATCAGGTCCAGGAATTGCAGGCCGCGATTGGTGTATTTCTTCGCGATGGAGATCACGAGGCGGAGATTGGCCTCGACCATCTCCTTCTTCGCGATGCGCGCCTCGCGCTCGCCTTTCTGCACCGTCTGGACAATACGGCGGTAGTCATCAATCGGCACCCCAAGATCCTGGGCCAGGTTCGAGATATCGGTGCGAATGAGATCGACCTTCTCGCCTTCCCGTTCGATAAAGCGTTCCCACTTCTTCGTTTTTCCGCGCACGTCCTCGACCCAATTGGGGTCAAGCTCGCGACCGAAATAATTGTCCAGGAAGTCCTTGCGCGGCACACCTTGGCTGTCGGCCAGGCGCATCAGCTTGCCTTCCAGCGTCATCAGCTTCTTGTTGATGGCATAGAGCTGCTCAACCAATGCCTCGATCCGGGCATTGTTGATGTGCATGGTCTTGAGACTCTCGACGATGGACGCCTGCGTACCGTCGTATTTTTCCTGGTCCTTCGGCGTCAGGCCCTTGCCCTCAAGCCGACGCTCGACGAGCTTCTCCTGCAGCTTGCGGTAGGTCTTGAAGTCGCTCGCGATGGAGTCGAGCTTGTCCAGCACGCCCTCACGCAGTTCGGCCTCCATGGCCGACATGGACATGGCCGCGCCTTCATCCTCATCGTCGTCGTCATCGTCCTTGGACTCGCCGTCCTCGGACTCTTCTTCCTCTTCCTCGTCTTCTTCCGGCTCAGGCGGAGGATTCTCGGCGCCGTAGGTCGCCTCGAGGTCGATCAGGTCGCGCAGCAGGATGCGTTCGTTCACCAGTTCGTCGCGCCACACCATCATGGCTTCGAAGGTCAGCGGGCTTTCGCACAGGCCGCGGATCATAGCGTCTCTGCCCGCCTCAATGCGTTTCGCGATCGCGATCTCGCCCTCGCGTGACAAAAGTTCCACAGTGCCCATCTCGCGCAGGTACATTCGCACGGGGTCATCGGTGCGTTCGCTGCCGCGCGCATTGCCCTTCTTGACGGGGGCCTTGGCGTCATCGGTCTTGGTCAGGGCGGACTTCTCAGCTTCCGCCTCTTCCTCGGACTCCACGACATTGATGCCCATCTCGGAGAGGGCCGACATCGTGTCTTCGATCTGGTCGGAGGTGAGCTGGTCCTGGGGCAGAACCTTGTTCAGCTCATCATGGGTCACGAACCCGCGGGCCTTGGCATCCTTGATGAATTTCTTCACGCCGGAGTCGTTCATGTCGAGCACGGGGCCGTCGGTTGTTTCGGTCTCTTGCTCGTCAACTTGGGCTTTCGCCATTCAAATTCTCCCGTGTCGACGCCACTGCCTTAGGCTGACAATCGATACAAAAAATTAGTCATGACCGTGAGCACCACAGCCAATGCCAGATTGAACGGCGCTGAAGGCCGGTCGCAACGTCTCCCTGCCCCTCCCAGGGCAACGACTTGGCATGGCTGAGACAGTATGTGGCCGTTGGCCGAGACCTTCTGGATGTGGCCTGATCGGCCTGAGCAAGGTCCTTGAAGACTGAATTCAGCGCGCACTTGTAGAGCCCATACATGGTCAGCCAGTCCCCAAGGGTCAACAGCGCATCTGACGTTTGTGTTACCTTTTGGCCAACTTGCTCGCATGAGGCGAGTGATCAGGGCTCAAGCGCCCGTTTCTTCGCGTCTTCATAGGCGGCCATCTGGGCTTCGCTGGACTCAGCGCGCAGTCTTTGGCGCTCGGCGACTTCCCGGTGAAGCGCGGCCCATGCGCCAGGATCCTTCAGCGCTTCCTCACGATCATCGGCCGGGACCGGATCATCAGCGCTGGACTTTGTGTAGAGGCGCAGCAGAAGCTCCCACTCGCGCGCTGCCTGTGATCCCAGGATGATTTCATTTTGCGGGGGATACGCCTCAAACGCGGCAAGTGCGTCGGCCTCTCCGCGTTTTGCCAGGCAGTCAGCGACCGAGGCGGGATCGACGCTCTCAGCATCGCAGTGGACTTCGATGATGGCGTCGCAAATCGCATCCGACACAGCATTTTCGAAACTTACCGATGCCAGAAGCTCGGAGAAGCAATCCACGAGTTCAGGACTGTTTACAGCGCTGACGAGCTGACCCAGGGCGGGCGGCGCTTTCTTCTGTGCCTTGAGGGCTGGCCCGATGGGCGTTGCCCCCTTGCCGCGTTTCGCCTGACGCACCTGCCAGAAATGTTCGCGCATCTTCTGCAGGAGATCGCGTTGGTAGGCTGAACGTACGCCCTCATGGCCGATCTTGCCAGCAGCCGCCTTCAAGCGCGCCTCCAGACCCGCCTTGCGCTCGGGCGTGTCGAGCGGTTCGGCATCGCGCTCACGCATCCAGAGAACCTGAACGAGTGGAAGTGCTTCCGACAAAAGGTTCCCCATGCGCTCAGGGCCGTCGACCTTCTTGACCAGGTCGTCGGGGTCGAGCCCGTCCGGCAGGAAAGTGAAATAGGCCGAGCGATCGGGCAACACTTCCGGAAGGGCTGTATCAACACTCCTATTCGCGGCGCCGCGTCCTGCCCTGTCGCCGTCGAAGCAGAGAATGGGATCGGGGCCGGCGCGCCAGAGAAGGGCCAGTTGGTCCTTGGTCAGCGCTGTCCCCAGGGGCGCTACAGCGTTGCCGAAGCCCGCCTCGCCAAGGGCAATGACGTCCATGTAGCCTTCACAGACAATCAGGCCGCCGCGCTCGCCATATCCCAGCGCCTCGCGGGCGCGCTTGTAATTGTAGAGGACGCGGGATTTGTGGAAGAGATCGGTTTCGGGCGAGTTGAGGTATTTGGCCTTGTCTTCGGGGTCGAGCGCTCTGCCGCCGAAGGCAATCACCTCGCCTTTGGTATCTGCAATTGGAAACATGATCCGGTTGCGGAACACGTCGTAGGGCTCGCCGCCCTTGTCCGAGACCTTTGCGAGGCCAGCACCGATTATCTCTTCGACCGTAAAGGCCTGCTGGCGCAGGAATGTGAAAAGCTCGCGCCAGTCATCGGGCGCATACCCGATGCCCCAACGCTCCCACGCCTTGGCATCGAGACCGCGCTTAACTTCTAGATAAGCGCGAGCATCCGAACCGTCGCCACTCCGAAGTCTCTTCTGGAAGAACTCACCCGCCGCCGCGCAGGCCGCCTTGAGCCGTTTGAGGCGGTCATACATCTCAACCGCTTCTGGCGTCGCCTTCGGCAGCTCCATGCCGGCTTCGTCGGCAAGCCGCTCGACCACTTCCATGAATTCAAGGCGCTCGGTTTCCATCAGGAACTTTATGATGTCGCCGCCCAGGCCAGAGGAGAAATCCTTGAAGATGCCCTTCTCGTCATTGACGTAGAAACTTGGCGTCTTCTCGTTGGTGAACGGCGACAGCCCGACCCATTCCTTGCCGCGGCGTGTCAGCTTCACCTTCCGACCGATCACGTCGGACGGGCGCACACGGGCTTTGATTTCATCGAGGAAGCCGTCGGGGATGCGAACATTGCTCATCCCGCCTGAGTAGCCGAAAAAGTGATTCGCGCGAAACATCCCGCGAACAGATCACACAGACTTCGCCAGCCTGGG
>JBCBGD010000189.1:0-5520 GCA_038527085.1 Pseudomonadota bacterium
TCAAGGCTGCTGCCCAATGCAGGCGGCGCGCCCATCGTCTGCCTGTCGGGCCTCACCGGCAAACACACGGAAAAGCTGATGCCCGCCGTGGTCGAGCTTTACGGCAACTGGACGGCGAAGGTGAAAACGGGCGACCTCAATCGCTGGCTGCGCCACACGATGGAACACCACCCGCCACCTGCCGTGCAGGGCAAACGGATCAAGCCGAAATACATCGCCCAGATCAAGGCGCGCCCGCCGACCTTCGTGATGATGGCCTCGCGCGGTGACAAGATGCCCGAGCAGTACAAACGCTACCTAGTCAATGGCATCCGCGAGGCGTTTGACATGACGGGCGTACCAATCCGCCTGTTCGTGCGAAAGCCGGCCAACCCCTTTGCAAACAAGGGGTAAGCCAGCCTCTCCAGCTTATCAGCGCTCGCTGATCGGTTTGAAGTCGCGCTCGTCTGCACCGGTGTAGAGCTGGCGCGGGCGACCGATGCGAGCAGCTGGATCTTCGATGCTCTCATTGAGCTGTGCCAGCCAGCCCGCCGTGCGCGCGACCGCAAACAGCACAGTGAACATATTGGTCGGGAAACCAATCGCGTTCAGGATCACGCCGGAATAGAAATCGACGTTCGGATAGAGCTTGCGCTCGATGAAATAGTCGTCTTCCAGCGCGATTTTCTCGAGTTCCTTGGCCACTTCCAGCACAGGATCGCTGATCCCCAGCTCATCGAGCACTTCTGCGGCGGTTTCCTGCATGACCTTCGCGCGCGGATCGTAATTCTTGTAGACCCTGTGGCCAAAGCCCATCAGGCGGAAGCTGTCGGACGGATCCTGGGCCCTCTTGACGTACTCGCCAACGCGGTCGGCCGATCCGATCTCCCGCAGCATATTCAGTGCCGCCTCATTGGCGCCGCCATGGGACGGGCCCCAGAGGCTCGCGACACCCGCTGAAATGGCCGCATAGGGGTGCGCGCCGGACGAGCCTGCAAGGCGCACCGTGGAGGTTGACGCGTTCTGCTCGTGATCTGCGTGGAGGATGAAGATGCGGTCCATGGCCCGCGTCAGGATCGGGTTCGGACGGTAGGGTTCCGCTGGAACGGCAAAGCACATACGCAGGAAGTTTTCTGCGTAGGAGCTGGAATTCTGCGGCTCTACGAAGGGCTGGCCGATTGAGTATTTATAGACCCGGGCGGCCAGGGTCGGCATCTTGGCGAGCATGCGGTGGGTGCCGAGTTCGCGTTCGTGCGCGTCCTGGATGTCCATGGCATCGGGGTAAAATGCTGAAAGGGCCGCTACGGTTCCGGCCAGCATGGCCATGGGATGGCTGTCGCGCCGGAAACCGCTGAAGAAACTGTCGAGCTGCGTATGCAGCATCGTGTGCATGGTTATCTTCTTGTCGAATTCGGTGAATTGCGGCTGTGTCGGCAGATCGCCGTAGAGAAGGAGGTAGGCGACTTCGAGAAACCCGGAATTCTCGGCCAGTTGGTCAATCGGATACCCGCGGTGCAGGAGTCTGCCATTCTCGCCGTCGATAAAGGTGATCTGGCTCTCGCAGCTTCCCGTGGAGGTGAACCCAGGATCGAGCGTGAACACGCCAGCCTGTTTGTATAGGGTGCGGACATCGACGACATCGGGCCCGTCGGTGCCAGCCATGACTGGCAATTCGATGGTCTTGCCATTCACAGTCAGTGTGGCGGTGCCTTTGGGCGTCATGTTGCTCTTCATTGGGGACCTTCTTTCGTTTCGTTGTCGCCGCTCAGGGCAGCGATTTGATCATCAAGCCGAGCCAGCGCTTCTTCCTTGCCAAGCCAGGAAATCACCGGAGCGAGGTCCGGCGCCGGCAATCCGCCCGTAAGCGCCGCGCGCAAAGGCGGGCCCACCTGGCCCATCCCGACGTCTTGTGCGTCGCAATAGCTTTCGAGGGCAGTATACACGTTTTCGGCTGTAAAATCTGTCACGTTGGACATCAAATCGCGCAGGCTGGTGAGTCGGTCAAGGCCCGCACCTTTAAGTGATTTCCTTGCTTTCTTGTTCAGTTGCAACGGTCGGCGCACGGTGAGGAAGGCGGCCGCCTCTGCAAGCTCTGGCAAAGTGGTGGCGCGCTCGATCAGGTGGGGCAGGGCTTGCTGCACTGCCGAAAGAATGTGCTCAGGCACCTGGCCATCACGCTCAAGGAACGGCGTGATCAGGTCCATGAGGCGGCCGGGATCTGCCTGGCGCATGAAGTGGCGGTTGATGTCAGCAAGCTTGTCGAAATCGAGTCGTGCGGGCGCCCTGCCGATCCCGTCGAGGCCGAACACTGCGGCGGCCTCGTCCATCGTGAAGACTTCCTGATCGCCATGGCTCCAGCCCAGCCGGGTGAGATAAGCAGCGAGCGCTTCGGGAAGGTACCCCAGGTCGCGGTACTCAATCGTCGACTGCGCGCCATGGCGTTTGGAAAGTTTCTTGCCATCCGGGCCATGGATCAGAGGCACATGGGCGAAGACGGGAACGTCCCAGCCCATCGCCTCATAGATCGGTGTCTGGCGGAAGGCGTTGCGCAAGTGGTCGTCACCGCGAATGATGTGTGTAATGCCCATGTCATGGTCGTCCACCACGACGGCGAGCATGTAGGTGGGTGTGCCGTCGGCGCGCAGAAGGATCAGGTCGTCGATTTCGGACGCCTGGATCTCGATCCGGCCCTGCACGGAATCTTTCAACACCAGTGTTCCCATATCCGGCGCGCGCAGGCGTACCGTGAAGGGCGCGTCGGGAGACGGCGGAGCGCCGCCATCGCGCCAAGGAGACCTGAAGGGCGCGAGGAGTGTGTCTGCCTCGGCCAAAAGCGCAGTGCGTTCCGCCTCGGACACGCCTTCCTCTTTCGCGGCCTGGCGTTTGGCCTCGCCTTCATCGCGCCGCGCCTGGAGTTGTTCCGGCGTCGCGTAACATTTGAACGCCTTGCCAGATGCGAGCATGGCCTCGGCCACCTCGACATGCCTGGCGGCCTGCTGGCTCTGGTAGACGGGTGGCGCGTCGGGGGTAAGGCCAAGCCAGTTCATTCCGTCGAGAATGGCCTGTGTGGCTTCGTCGGTTGAGCGGGCCTTGTCGGTGTCTTCGATGCGCAACAGGAAGTTGCCGCCATGCCGCCGGGCAAACAAAAGGTTGAAAAGCGCGGTCCGCGCCCCTCCAATGTGGAGCATTCCCGTCGGGGAGGGGGCAAAGCGGGTTGTCACCGTCATATGATTGATCGTCTCCTGGAACGCAGCGGCCCTGTCACCGGGGTTGAACACGCGCCAGCGTCAAAGCGCAAGGGGGGCGTGGTCTCGGCATGCCGGACGGCCTTGGGCCAGCCGCTTCCGCTAGAAAATCCGGTTGTTTTTGCGTTGTCAGTCGCCATCGGTGCCGCACTCTATTTCATGGTGAAGCAAGAGCCATCTTGGGCTTTGGTCGCAGGGTTTCTTGGGGTGGGGGCCATGGGGTGGCTTGCCCTTAGAGCTGTTTGGCAGGTGCCGGCCCTGGCCTTGGTCGGATTGGTGTGTCTCGGACTGTCGCTGGGATTTGCAGCGGGCAAGCTTCGCGCGGCGACGGCCTCTGCGCCAGTTGTGCAGGAGGGGATGGAGCCGGTCCTGGTGGAAGGATGGGTTGTCGGGATTGATCGCGGCGGGTCTGGCCCGCGTCTCACGCTGGATGTGCATGCCATTTCTGGCCTGTCACCGGAGCAGACGCCGCGCCTGGTGCGCATGACGCACAGGCTCGACCTGAAAGTGGCACCCGGACGGTTTGTGCGCTGCTATGGCGTGCTGCGACCGCCGCCCGCGCCGTCCATGGCGGGGGATTATAATTTCCAGCGCCAGGCCTGGTTCAGAGGGCTCGGTGCAGTCGGCTACGTCCAGGGCCGTTGCAGGGGCGGGACATTGGGCCGGCCTGGCGGGGTGCTGCGCGGGCTGCAGACAGAGATTGCGAGCCTCCGCAGGCAATTCGCCGAATACGTCAACGCAGCTGCTGGAGCGCGCGCGGGCGGCTTTGCTGCGGCGCTGATGGCGGGCGATCGAAGTTTCATGTCACAAGAGGATGCCGAAGCGCTGAGAGGTGCTGGGCTTGCCCACATCCTTGCGATCTCGGGCCTGCACATGGGGATTGTCGGTGGGTTGGTGTACCTGATCGTGCGGCGCGGCCTTGCCCTGATCGAGCCGGTTGCGTTGCGCATTCCCGTACAGAAACCGGCGGCCGCGACAGCGCTTCTGGCGAGCTTGGCTTACCTGGTGATTTCCGGTGCAAGCGTCTCGACCCAGCGCGCTTTCATCATGGCGGCGATCTTCTTTGGGGCGATCCTTTTTGATCGCGCCGCGCTCAGCATGCGCTCCTTCGCCCTGGCTATGCTGGCTGTGGTGGCCTTGCATCCAGAAAGCGTAATGTCGCCAGGATTTCAGATGTCATTTGCGGCCACAGGGGCGCTGATTGCCACCTATGAGGCCTGGGGTGAGCGCCGCAGGGCCGCGCCGGGCGGGCCAAGACGGATGGGGTTGGTGTTCAGTTTTCAGTCGCTGTTCGTGACGTCGCTCGTCGGCGCCGTCGCGACTGCGCCGTTCGCCATCTACCATTTCGGCCGGGTGGCTGCCCTGGGTCTGGCGGCAAACCTCTTGGCGATGCCGATCATCACCTTTGTCACCGCGCCGCTTGCAGCAGGCAGCCTGCTGGCCGCGCCGTTTGGTCTGTCGGATGAGGTGATTGGTCTTTTCGGCAGGTCATTGGAGGCGGTGCTCTGGGTGGCCCATCTGTTTGATCGCGCTGCGCCCAACTGGCT
Source organism: Pseudomonadota bacterium (assembly GCA_038527085.1). Lineage (GTDB taxonomy): Bacteria > Pseudomonadota > Alphaproteobacteria > Caulobacterales > Hyphomonadaceae > UBA5336. The sequence goes on from JBCBGD010000189.1 coordinate 4,772, forward strand.
CAGCGCTATGCCTGCGCTGCCTGCACTTTCGCTCTGGGCATTCGTGGCGGCTTTGATGGCGCTTGTGTCGATGCGCGGCTCGGCCCGCCTGTTTTGCATCGGGCTTTTCTACGTGCTCGGCGGGTTTGCCTGGACCAGCGCGCCGCGGATGCTCCTGCATTGGGCGCCTTCTGGCGATGTTTTCGTCTTGGTGGGTGAAGACTATCGCCGAGTTGGCTTTGTGGACGGCGACGGGCTGGGCGCGATGCGCTTTTCGGATTTGCCTGAGTGGCGCGACTGTGCGTCAACACCTTGTGCAATTGAAACGACAGCAGGTGTTCTGACGCTGCATGACGGAAGCGCTGACGGCATGACCTGCGGAGACATTGGCGGCGGACTACACCTCTTTTCCGAAGGCGAAACACCACCGTGTGAAGGGGTTTTTGCGTGGCCAACCATTGAGGCGGCCGGCCAACTCACGATCTGGAGAGACCGAAACGGGACAGTGCGCGTGGATGATGCAACACAGTGTCATCCACGGCCATGGGCCCCTTGCGAGCCGCCTTAGTCGTAGCGGCGGATCAAAGCGACGAGTTTTCCCTGGATGCGGACACGGTCGGGTCCGAAAATCCGCGTCTCGAAGGCCGGATTGGCTGCCTCGAGTGCGATGGACTCGCCCTTGCGGCGCAAACGCTTCAGCGTGGCCTCATTTTCGTCGATCAACGCGACAACGATTTCACCCGTGTTCGCTGTGTCCGTGCGCTTGAGAA
>JBCBGD010000190.1:0-5468 GCA_038527085.1 Pseudomonadota bacterium
GGAGCCTTGCTGCTTTTGTGGCGCATCCTGAAATCTCATCGGTTGTCCTTGTCGTTCCGCAAGGCGAGGAGGACCAGTATGCCTCTGAATTTCCGAGGGCTTCATTCGTGGTTGCCGGCGGGAAGACGCGTGCGCTTTCGGTTCGTGCTGGTCTGGATGCCCTGTTGAGCCGCGCGGGTGAGCCAGTCCAGAGGGTCCTGGTCCACGATGCCGCGCGACCTGGTGTGGATGCGGCAGTAATCAGCAGCGTGATCGCGGCATTGGACGACCATGACGGCGCGGCCCCTGCCCTGGCCGTGGTAGACGCGTTGAAGCGAACGTCTAGTGAGACGCTGCTGTCCGTCGACAGGTCTGATCTTTGGCGCGTGCAGACCCCCCAGGGCTTCAGGATCGATGTTCTTTCCAAGGCACTTGATGCCAGCGATGAGGGCGCTGTCGATGATCTGGCAGCTGCTGAGGCTATAGGTGCGAAACTCGGCTTGGTGGCCGGGTCTGAGCGACTTGCAAAGGTGACCTATCCGGAAGACTTTGCGCGCATGGAGACACTCTTGGGCGCATCCCCTCAGGTGCGAATGGGCACAGGCTTCGACGTGCACGCCTTCGAGCCTGGCGACCACGTCACCCTGTGCGGCGTCAAGATCCCCCATTCAGCAAAACTGAAGGGGCACTCGGACGCTGATGTGGCCTGGCATGCTTTAACAGACGCGATCTTCGGCGCTCTGGCACTCGGCGATATCGGCGACCACTTTCCTCCCTCAGAGCCCGAATGGGCCGGCGCGCCGTCTCACATATTTCTCGAAAAGGCCGTTGTAATGGCCACAGAGTGCGGGCTTGCGGTCAGCAATTGCGACCTGACGATCATCTGCGAAGCGCCAAAGGTGAAGCCACATCGCGAAGCGATGCGCGAACGCACGGCAGAGATTCTTGGGGTTCCGGTGACCTGTGTGAGCGTGAAGGCTACCACGACGGAAGGTCTCGGCTTCACGGGGCGAGGCGAAGGCATTGCTGCGCAGGCCGCAGTGGTGTTGTCTGCACGCCAAACCTGAGACGGAAGCGCCAATGTTCGACACACCACTGATCAACAAAGCGATGCTGCTGCTGGATGATGCGCGTCAGAAGCGCCTGAAAATCGTAACGGCTGAAAGCTGCACAGGCGGTTTGCTCGGCGGGCTTTTCACGGAGATTGCGGGCTCGTCTGATGTGTTCGAGCGCGGATACGTGACCTATTCCAACCGGGCGAAGGCAGAGGTGCTCGGCGTCGCCGGCGACATCCTCGCCGACTATGGCGCGGTGTCTGAGCCCGTCGCCCGCATGATGGCGGAAGGCGCATTGGAAAACAGCCGTGCCAATGTCTCGATTGCGATTACGGGCATTGCCGGCCCAGGCGGCGGCACGCCAATGAAACCGGTCGGCACGGTGCATTTGGCCAGCGCACGGGAAAACCGCGCCGTGATCCACCAGATGTGCCAGTTTGGAGAAGTGGGTCGCAGCGAGGTGCGCAAGCAGAGCCTCGACGTAGCGCTGGACTTGCTGGCGCAGCAGATCGCCTAGGCAACACGCTCATAGCGCCTGTCGGCCTCCGCCAGAAAGGCGCCCATGATTTTGTCTACGGCGAGCCGAAAATTGTTCTTGGCCAACATGCGCAGGATGAAGTTGCTGAACTCATAGTCGATGTCGAAATCGATCTTCGTCCCGCCACTGATTTCAGAGAATGCCCAGACGTTTTTCAGTCGCTTGAAGGGGCCCCTGACGAGCACGGCCCTTACCGACTGGGCTTTGGGATCCGCCTCTACGGTCGTGGCAAACCGCTCTGAAAATCCGCGAAATCCGACAGATGCCTCGCCGAGGCAGTGTTGCACATCGCCTTCGATACGTTGTTGACTGACGGACATGGTCCTGATCCAGCGGATGAAGTCGGGATACCTGGCGATGTCGCTGACGAGCGCGAACATGTTGTCCGGGGTGTGTGGAACCGTGATCGAGGTCTGGTATCTGGGCATAGTGGTCGCGGGGTCTATGCGTTGCCCAGCTGGGCGTCCCTGGCTTGGCGCAGCCGGGCAAAGTCCTCGCCTGCATGGTAGCTTGAGCGCGTGAGCGGCGATGCCGAGACCATGAGAAAGCCCTTGGAACGCGCGATTTCTTCGTATGAAGCGAACTCTTCTGGCGTTACGAAGCGATCTACCGCGGCATGCTTTCGGGTTGGCTGCAGATACTGCCCGATCGTCAAGAAGTCGATGCCGGCCGAGCGCATATCGTCCATGACCTGCATGACCTCTTCCTTGCTCTCGCCGAGGCCCACCATGAGCCCAGACTTTGTAAACTGGGAGGGATCACGGGATTTTACGCGCTCTAGCAGCCTGAGGGAGTGGTAGTAGCGCGCGCCTGGCCTGATGGAGAGATAGAGGCGCGGCACTGTTTCCAGATTGTGATTGAAGACGTCGGGTCGTGCGTCGATGACGGCATCTTCAGCCCCATCTTTGCGCAGGAAGTCCGGCGTCAATATTTCGATGGTTGTGGTGGGTGCGGCCGTGCGGATGGCCGAGATGGTCTCGACAAAGTGCTGCGCGCCACCGTCATCAAGGTCGTCACGGTCAACCGACGTGATCACTACGTGCTGGAGGCCCATTTCGGCAACGGCTTCTGCAACGCGACGAGGTTCATCATGGTCCAGCGGCAGCGGTTTCCCTGTGGAGACATTGCAGAAGCTGCAGGCGCGCGTGCACGTCTCGCCCATGATCATCATGGTCGCGTGCTTTTTCTCCCAACACTCGCCCATATTCGGGCAGCCAGCCTCTTCGCAGACGGTGACAAGCCCCTTGGACTTCACGATATCCCGCGTTTCCAGATAGCCCTTGGACGTCGGCGCCTTGACGCGGATCCAGTCGGGCTTGCGCAGGACTGGCGTATCAGGGCGGTTCCGCTTTTCCGGATGCCGATGCTTTTTCGCAGGCTGCGTTGTGTCGAGAAGTGTTGCCATTCTGCCTAAATGACTGCTTCTTTAGACGTCATCAAGTGACCGAATGCGCACGCCACCTCTTTCGTTGGTGAATGCTGCTGCGCTCCCCATGTTGAGATGACCATGCTCCAATCCACGCCCCCTGAAGAAACCGACCACGGCCAACACACGGATATAAACATCCCCACGCCCGTGGCCTACGAGCCCAAACGCACCAGAACAGACCTGTTCTCAGCGCTTCTGCGCTCCCGAAAGGAATATGGAAACAAGACGGTAGCTGTCATCGACGGCGATGGAGCAAAGTTCGATTACTTTACCATCGTGCGCGGAGCCATGGCGCTTGGGGCCGCCTTCAAGAAGTACACCGACAAGGGCGAAAATGTCGGCGTCCTCCTTCCCACAGGGATCGGTGCCGTGCTCGCCTTCTTCGCACTGTCGGCCTATGGCCGGGTGCCAGCTATGCTGAATTTCACGGCTGGCAGCCGCAACATCAAGTCCGCCATGAAGGCTTCCGAAGCGAAGACCATCATCACGGCGCGCAAGTTCATCGAATTGGGAGAATTGCACGGCCTGATCGGGGAATTAGAGACGTCGGCGAAAATCATCTACCTCGAAGACGTGCGCGAGAACATGGGGCTCTCGGCGAAATTGGCTGGCGCCTTGGGCCCCATCTTTCCGGGGCTTTTCCGCTCGAGCATTCGGTCCACGAAGCCCGGCGTTGTATTGTTTACGTCTGGCACGGAAGGCGATCCAAAGGGCGTGGTCCTTTCCCATGAGAACGTGCTTGCGAATGTCGAACAGGTGCGCGCCCACATCGGACTGAGCAGCAAGAGTGACAGCGTTTTCAATCCCCTGCCCACATTCCACTGTTTCGGGCTCACAGTTGGAGCAATCCTGCCCATCGTTGCAGGCGTGAAAGCGATCTTCCATCCAACCCCGCTACAGCCCCGGGAAATCGCCAAGCGAATCAAGAAAACCCAGGCCACTATCTTGCTTGCGACTGACACCTTCATTTCACAGTACGCCCGTGCCGGCGGCGAGGACGATATGAATTCCGTCAGGCTTGCTGTTTGCGGCGCTGAGCGGGTGCGCGATGAAACCCGACAGTTGGTGCGCAAGAAATTCCAGATCGAAATTCTCGAAGGCTACGGCGCGACCGAAGCCTCACCTGTCGTTGCGGCCAATCAGTGGGAAAAGAACAAGCCTGGCACCGTTGGGTGTCTGATGTCCGATATGGAGTACGAACTCGTGCCCGTTGAGGGCATCGAGGATGGAGGGCGACTGAAGATACGCGGGCCAAACATCATGTCGGGTTACCTTCGTGCTTCAAACCCCGGTGTGCTTGAGGCGCCAGAAGGTGGCTGGCACGACACAGGCGACATCGTTTCCATCGATGATGACGGCTTCATACGCATCAAGGGCCGCGTCAAACGCTTCGCCAAGATTGGCGGGGAAATGGTCTCGCTTGCCGTGGTCGAGAACTGTGCCAGCGCGATCTGGCCAGATTTCATGCACGCGGCGGCCACCCTGCCCGATCCGCGCAAGGGCGAACAGGTGGTCCTCCTATCGGAATGTCCCGAGGCGAACCGCACAGACATACTGGCCTGGGCGCAAAACCACGGCGTGGCTGAGCTTTCAGTCCCGAAGAAGATCTTCCTCGTAGATGAAATCCCAGTGCTCGGGACGGGAAAGCTCGACTATGGAGCGATCCAGCGGAAGGCGCGGGAACTCGCCGAGGCTTAGGGCAGATCCACCTTCGATCCAAGATCAAAATAGACAATCAAGGCCGCCGCCACGAGCAATGAAGCGGCCCAGAGCGCAAGGTTGATCCTGACTGCGATAGAGGCGTTTTTCTGCTCGATCCAGGTGCGTGGCTTGATACTTCGCAGACGGAAGGTGACGAGCGCAGCAACGATCAGGCAGGATACGTTGAGCAGAAGCAGAAGGCCGGAGCGCGCCCCGAGGGCAAACTCACCGGCGCCGAGAAAAAGCCCCATGGCCGCGCCCGGCGGCAAGAGTGCAGCGGCCACCATAACCCCCACCAACCCACTGTTTTGACCCTTGGCGACGCTCAGCGCCGCGGCGCCGCCCGCAGCCAAGGCGAGCGCAACCGCATCGAGGCGCACCTCGGCGCGGCTTGTAAGTTCCTCGCTCTGAAGATCTATCGGCACCACCAGCGATAGGGCCGCCCCGCATAGAAGGGCGATGACAACCCCCATTACCAATGTCCCCGCCGCCCGGCGCAACGTGGTGCCATCTCCCAACGCAGCACCCATGGAGAAGGCAAGAATCGGTCCCAACAGCGGCGCAATTACCATGGCCCCAATCACGCCCGCCACACTGCCTGAATTCATACCGACTGCGGCCACAACCGTTGATAGGCCGACCAGCACTGCGAAGTCCCTGTCGAACACCGCACCTTTTGCGACGTCATCGAGAATTTCCTCACGGATGGCCTGGGTATTCAGCGCGTCCTTTTCATCGCCGGTTTTCTCAAGTTTTGGCAGTGAAG
>JBCBGD010000191.1:0-5467 GCA_038527085.1 Pseudomonadota bacterium
CGGCCAGCTGGGCCTGTCCATGGTCAATACAACGATCTTCACGCTGCTCGTGCTCGGCGCTGCTGTGGTCCTGATCGGTGGTGGCTGGTCGACGGCGCGCCGGATCGTCCTCACCGTGCTTCCCCGGGGCGGACTGATGAGCCAGGTGTTTCCCGATGAGCCCGCCCCCCTTGCGCGCGCCTGAGCGGGCTGCCATTTGCGCTGAATGACCGACCTCACTCCCCGCGAAATCGTCTCCGAACTTGACCGCCACATCGTCGGCCAGTCCGCCGCAAAACGCGCCGTGGCCATCGCCCTGCGCAACCGCTGGCGCCGCAAGCAGGTGCGCGGCGAGCTGCGCAACGAGATCACGCCGAAGAATATCCTCATGATCGGGCCGACGGGCGTCGGCAAAACAGAAGTGTCCCGCCGCCTAGCCAAGCTCGCCAATGCGCCGTTCCTGAAGGTCGAGGCGACGAAGTTCACCGAAGTCGGCTATGTCGGGCGAGACGTGGAGCAGATCATCCGCGACCTGGTCGAATCCGCCATCGTCATGGTGCGCGAACACAAGCGCGAGCAGGTCAAGCAACGCGCCGAAGACGCCGCCGAAGAGCGCTTGCTCGACGCGCTGGTGGGCGAGGATTCCAAGGAGTCCACGCGCCAGGCGTTCCGGAAAAAGCTGCGGGAGGGCGAGCTCGACGACAAGCCCGTCGATCTTGAGATCGCCGACCAATCCAACCCGATGCAGATGATGGACATTCCCGGCGCGGGCGGCTCGATGGGCATGGTCAATCTCGGCGACCTGTTCGGCAAGGCCATGGGCGGTCGCAGGCGCCAGGTGCGCACGACGGTGGCCGAAGCCTACAAGCCGCTGCTGGAGGAAGAAGCCGACCGCCTTCTGGACGAAGACCAGATCATCCGAGAGGCGGTCACCGCGGTCGAGGAAGACGGCATTGTCTTCCTGGACGAGATCGACAAGGTGGCGGCCCGCAAGGAGCGCGGCGGCGCCGACGTCTCGCGCGAGGGCGTGCAGCGCGATCTGCTGCCCTTGATCGAGGGCACCAGCGTGACGACCAAGCGCGGCGTGGTGAAGACCGACCACATCCTTTTTATCGCGTCCGGCGCGTTCCACATCGCCAAGCCGAGCGATCTCTTGCCAGAATTGCAGGGCCGCCTGCCGATCCGTGTCGAGCTCGACGCGCTGACCCGCGATGACATGCGGCGAATTCTGGTTGAGCCCGAAGCCAGCCTGATCAAGCAGCACACCGCGCTGATGGACGCCGAAAACGTGACGCTCAGCTTCACCGAAGACGCAATTGATGCCCTCGCTGATATCGCCGTGAAGGTGAACGACACGGTGGAGAATATCGGCGCGCGGCGCCTGCAGACCGTGATGGAACGCCTGGTCGACGAGATCAGCTTCGAGGCGCCAGACCGGGGCGGTGATACGATCGAGATCGACCGCGCATTTGTGGAGCGCATGCTCGACGGGCTTGCGGGCAACACCGACCTGTCGAAATTCATCCTTTAGCGCGCCGCGCGTCTGCGGGCCCAAACTGCAATAACTCCTCCCCTGAGAGGAGAATCCAGTACAGTTTTTGCAATCGGGGGTTTTACAACCGCCCCTGTTCGGAATTGGGATTGGATCATGGAATTCACGTGGCCCGAAAACACCCGCGCCAAGTTCGGAAGATCGGCGATCTGCGGGACCCACAAGCTGCACGAATCCGAGCTGGCGAGCGATGCCGGGTTGGCCGGGCTGCTGGACGCCTATCCGCGCGACAAGCTGGGCGTTTACACCTTCCCGCCCCATTCTGAAGGCCGGGTCGAGGCGCGCCATGGCCGTGCGCCCGATATCTCCGGCGCCGATCTGCTGGAGGCGGTCAAGCATGGCCAGATCTGGCTGAACCTGCGCGCCGTCAATCAGAACGTCGCTGAGCACAGCAATCTCGGCGAGACGGTGTTCGCCCCGCTGGACGAAGCGACGGGCCAGCGCACGATGAAGCGCGATGTCGGCGTGCTGATCTCCTCGCCCGGCATCCATGTTCACTACCACCTCGATATTCCTCTCGTGTGTCTCGTTCAGCTGCGCGGCACCAAGACGCTGCACCTGTATCCGGCGCGCGCGCCGTTTGCCCCGCTTGACCAGATCGAGGCGGTGGCCCTGCGCGAGCGCGAAGAGGACATCACCTACCGCGACGATTTCGAAGCCGCGGCTGAGGCGTTTGAGTTGACGCCCGGCCAGGCGATCACCTGGCCCCAGAACGCGCCGCACCGGGTGCAGAATGGCGACGCGCTGAATGTGTCCCTGTCGTGCGAGTTCATGACGCCGAAGGCGCTGCTGCGCGCCAATGCGATTTTCGCCAATGGCGTCCTGCGCCGGTCGATGAATCTCTCACCCAGCCTCCCCGAGCGCGTTGGCCCGAGCCTCGTGGGAAAGGCGATGTTGGCGCGCGCCCTAAAGGCCGTCCGCAAGGGCCCGCCGCAGCATGTCACGCCGATCACGTTCGAGGTCGATCCTGCAACGCGCAGCGTGGTCGATGTGGATCCTGGCGCGTGACCTGCGAAACCAAAATCGACACACGGCTCGTTCGCCCGGCTGAGATGGCCGAGCCGGATCGCGCAGGCTGGGAGGCCCTGCGCCAGCTGCATCCGCTCGGCCAATCGCCTCTTCTGTCGCCCGCCTTTGCCGAGGCCATCGCCGAGGTGCGACGGGATGTCCGCGTCGTGATCGCGCGACAGGCGGGGCGGGTGGTCGCGTGCATGGCGGTGCACGTCCGACCGTTTGGATTTGCCCGCCCGGTCGGTGCGCCGTTTGATGACCTGGCCGGTCCGCTGATCGCGCCGGAGTGCGGCCTCACGGTGAGCGAGCTGATCAAAATGGCTGGCCTTAGCGCCTACCAGGCCAAGGGCGCGATCGTGATCGGCGATGAGGCGCCCGCCGAGGCCACCGCGCCCTATGTGATCGATGCGCGCGGCACCGACGGGGAGGCTTACCTTGAGACCCGGCGCAAGGCGCATCCCAAGCGCTTCAAGAATTTCCGGCGCCTCCAGAACAAGCTCACCCGGGAAAAGGGCGAGGTCGCGTTCGGCTGGGGGCGGCCCGACGCGCCAGACCTGCGCCAGCTTCTGGCCTGGAAAAGCGAGCAATTCACCCGCGACGGCCTGCTGGATGTCACCCGCGCCACCCATAGCCGCGCCATCCTCGACAAGATCGCCAGCCTGGCGCCGGAAGATGCAGCGGCCTTTGGCGGTTTCATGGTCACCCTGCGCTGCAAGGGCGAACTGATCGCCGGGCATTTCGGCGTGCGCGAAGGGGCCCACTTCCACCCCTGGATTTCAGCTTATCGCCCTGATTTTGCAGACTACGCGCCTGGCATGGTGTTGCTGAAACGCGTCGTCGGATCGATGGCGGAGATGGGCCTTGAGACCTACCAACTCGCTGACGGCCACGGCCACTACAAGAAGTATTTCGCCACAGAGGCCGCGCCGATCGCGCCTGTCTCTGTGACCGCGCCCGGGCTCGCCGGGGCTGTGCACGCTGCGAGCCACACGGGCTGGCGCTTGATCGGGGCCGCGCGCGCCAACTCGGCTGGAGCGCGGTTGATGCGGCGGCTCGATCATATTGCCGTCTGCGAACCCGGCATGGTCACCCGCGCGAAGCAATTTGCCTACGCCGTCGCAAAGCGTTCAAGGACGCCGGGAGGGAGCGGCGCAGCCGAAGCCTGAGGCCGCTCCTGGCCGCCTCTTGAGTACGCGCTCGGACCCGGATTGCCGCGCGCTGAAATGCGTATGCGACGCATTCTCAATCTATTCGGCAGCCTCCTTTCTGCTGTCTTGGTGTTTCAGTGTCTTACGGTGTTTCGGTGTCTCATTTCCTATTGTTGTGATGGCGCGGGACATTTTGGTGCGCAGGGGCGACATTCAGGGTGGGCCGCGCGGGATTGAGACTGGCAGAGATGCCCCGCGGTTCAGAAAAGTGAGCGCCAACCGCTCGGCTTCGAAGTAGGCGCTGCGCATCAGGTCCAGCGGGCCGCCGCGGGCCAATTGGGGCGCGTGGCCAAGGCGAATGGGTGTCGCGCGGCCGGGCTGCCCGCGTTGGCGGTCAAGGGCCCTGGCAAGGCGCCTGGCGTGGCGGCCGGGGTCTTCGAGCACGCGCTGGAGGGCGGCAAACCGGGCGGCAATGCCCGCCGCCGAGACCACAGGATGCGCCTTCGTCAAAGGCCAATCGGGCGGCATGAGCTGGGCGTCGTCCACACCGTTGCTTCCATAACGCTTCAAGATGGCGTCCACGCTGAGCAGAGGATCAAATACGGCGAAGGCAGGCTGTTTCGTCGGCCTCACCATGGACGCCATAGGGCCGTCTGGAGCAGGTCGTTTGACCGTTGGCGCGAGCGTTATCTGACCGGCCATGAACACCAAAAGGCGGCGCACGAACATTTCCAGATAGCGCAGCTCCCGGCAGGTGGCCCGCCAGACGCCCCGCAACATGTGGCTGCCGAGCGCAGGCCCGCCCGCCAGCTCCCAAGCGCCATCCAGGCGCCTGGCGGCAAAATCGAGGCTCCAGGCCAGGCTATCAGCATCGCGCGGTGTCATGGGCCAGACTGTAGTCCCACGGCGAACCCCGTCGGATTCGCGATGCATTTTGAAAGCGCTAGTCGACTTTCCAGGCCGCGACGCCAGCCGCCTCGAGGCGCGGGCCGCCGATCAGGTACACGCCCGACTCCGGGCGGCAGGCTGCCGGCAGGTCGACGGCGGCGGCGCCATAGTTGAACGCGAATTGCGTGTCCCCCATCCGGCGCAACCTGAGCCCGCGCGGCAAGTCCACCACGCTGATGTCGCTGGCCTCGCAAAGAACGCGCAGGGCGGCCTCCAGGAAGGCCTCATCGGGCACCGTGGCGAACACATTCAGGCGGCCTGAGGCATAGTAAAGCCCATGTCCTTCGGCTGTTTCTGCAAGGGGGGCGAGCTCGCTCTCGACATGGTCGAGCCACATCCGGCCAGAGACGGGCCTTCCCTCAAACGTCCCAGACTCAGCGTGCGCAGGCGGGAAACTCTCCGCATGGGTGACGCGCAGTTTCAGGAGTTCCTGGAGCGGTCCCGGCGGCAGGGCGTCCGGGATGGTCAGGTGAGGTGTTTTCGAGCCGCAGCGCGGGCCGAGCAGGTAGCAACAGCCGCTGTGTTTCATCTGCTTCAGGCAGGCCTCAGAGATGATCGGAAGGGTGGGAACAAGGATCAGCTTGTAGCCGTCATGGGGCTGATCGGGGTGCAGGATATCGACGCTCAAACCCAGCGCCCGCGCCGCGCTGTACCAGTCCATGACGAGGCGGTGGTAAGACCATTCCGCCCCCTGGGGCTGGGCCTGAAACAGCCATTCAGCGGCGTAGTCGAACAGGATGGCGACGTCGGCGCGGCCCGTATCCTTTGCCGGATCAAGGCCGAGCTCCGGCAGCTCCTGCGCGCTCTGACGGACCTCCTCGGCCACGGC
>JBCBGD010000192.1:0-5427 GCA_038527085.1 Pseudomonadota bacterium
GCTGTTGTTCCTGCGGCCGTGACGCTGATGTCGGAAGAAACGTCCTCGGTGCCCACATAGGAGACAGTGACGGTGTAGTCCCCGGTCGGAATGTTGTTCAGTCGATAGTCGCCGAACCGGTTCGTCGTAACGGAACGCTCCAGGCCTTCAACAGTAACGATCGCGCCTTCCAGAGGCGCAGTGCCGGTGGCGTCCGTGACGGTCCCTGCGATGAAATCTGCATGGGCCAGCCCAGCAGAGCTGACGGATCCCAGCAAAGTGGCGGCGAGAATGCGCCCAAACGTCTTGGTCATTGTTGACTCCCCTCAGAGTTCGATTGACTCAGCGCGAGTGCCCAGACACCGTGACACTTGCACAACGATTTCGTAACACTTGCGTGAATTTCGCGAGTGCGGACGCGCTCGCTCACCGCGCCCTTACAAATCAGGCCAGACGTCTAGGCCTCAATAGCCGGCGAAAGAGGTTGCGAAGCGCAAGAGCAGCCGCGCAGCGACATACAGGATGAGCACGGCCGTGAGGCGCTTGATCCAGTCAGGCTGCAACCTCGAACTGGCTAGCCAGGATCCAATCTGGCCACCGACCAGCACACCAAGGGCGAGCGGCCAATACGCAATGAGCGCGCCCGCCATGCCCGTACCGATGAGTTTCGCGCCCTGCCCAGCCAGGCCCGAAAGTGAGTTGCAGAAAATGAACAGGCTGCAGCCCCCTGCGATTTGCTGCGGACTGCCCCAACGGGCCATATACAAAATCGGTGCGAGAAAGATCCCTCCGCCTATGCCTACCAGTCCGGCCAGAAGACCAATACCGGCGCCTAAACCAAGGCTTGCAGGAACGGGAAGGGCGCGTGCGTCGGCGAGGGTTTCTTCAGGTGTCTTTGCCAGCAGCATTCTAAGGCCAGCAAGGAGCAGAGCCGATCCAAGGAGCCCGACAAAGACCAATTCGGAAACGGGAATGCGCCCGCCAATCCAGGCTGCAGGGATAGACGTTGCAAGCAAAAGCGCCATGCGCCGGACCGGGAGGGCCCTTTGCTGCCCGAACCGCCACATGCCGCCCGCCACAACGATAATGTTGCACATCAGGGCGATGGACGGGATCAGCCTGTAGTCGACGTCGCCAAGAACGAGCAAGGCGTTGTAGGTCGACCCGCCTCCGAACCCGACGGCGGCATAGAGCAAGGCTGTCAAAGCGAACAGGACGGGCAGCAGAGAGGTCACGGCCGCGCCTTCGACCTTGCACCAGACCCATGCCTGCCGCGTTCTATTTCAACTCTCCTGTCACGATGATCGGTGCCGGCTCTCCGGTGTCGAGTGCGGGCGCGTGCGGCGCGCGATAGAGCAGGGCATTGCTCTGGACCAGGGGACGTATCAGTGAACTGTCCTGGTTGCCTGCCACGTTTGCGACCAGCCTTCCGTCATCCGACACGCTGACAGCTGCGCGCATGAAATGGGCCCGCGGCCCGTTCTCGGGCATGGGCGTTTCAGTGGCGGCAGGGAGCATTGCATTTGGCTGGCCCGTCAGGAGCGGGCGCAGAAACAGGCGCGCACAAACGAAGGCTGAGGCTGGATTGCCGGGAAGCCCAAGCACAAGCGACTCTCTTTTCTTGGACAACCATGTCGGCTTGCCCGGCCGCACCGCGACGCGCTCGAAGACGGGCTCAAAGCCCAGCGTCTTGAAGGCAGGTCGCATGAGGTCGTGATCGCCCACAGAGGCGCCGCCGATGGGCAGGAAGATGTCAATGTCCTGCGAAGCGACGATCCGATCTTGGATGGCAGAGGCGCTGTCGCCCGCGCGGCCGAGATCGACGGGCTCGCCGCCCCAATCACGGATGGCGGCACTCAGCGCAGGCAGGTTGGCGTCAGGGATTTCGCCAGGGGCGAGATCCGAGCCAGCGGTTTTTAATTCGTCGCCATTCGACAAGATGCCCACGCGCGGTTTCAACATCACATCGACGTCGGCAATGTTTCCTGCAGCGAGCAGGCCGATCGAAGCGGCGCCCAGGCGTTCGCCTTGCTCAAGGAGCAGGTCGCCTTTCTCGAAATCCAGCCCCGCGGGGCGAACATATTCCGGGTCAGAATAGGCCCGATTGGTCGTGATCTGGTCTCCGTCCCTCAATGCCTCTTCCTGGATGATGACATGGTCGGCGCCATGAGGCAGCACGCCGCCCGTGAAAATCCGCACCGCCTCGCCTTCGCCAACACGGCGATCAAAAACGTGACCTGCGGGGGCTTCTCCGATCACTTCGAGCTGCCTGCCAGCATCCTGCACATCGGCGAGCCGCACGGCATAGCCGTCCATCGCTGAAAGGGCGGCTAAGGGACGCGCTATCTCCGCGCGAATGGGCCGGGCAAGGCTCCTGCCCGCGGCCTGGACTAACGGCACAGCTTCGGTATGGCGCGCTGGCGCATGGTCCATGATGAGGCCCAGAGCCTCTTCATAGGAGATCAAGGTGCTCATGCGCCGTCCCGGCGATAGTCACCGCTTTTGCCGCCGGTCTTTTCGATCAGCCTGATGTCGCTGATCACCATCTCCTTATCGATCGCCTTGAGCATATCGTAGAGTGTGAGGCAGGCCGTACTCACGGCTGTCAGCGCCTCCATCTCCACGCCTGTGCGCCCTGTCGTCTTCACGCGCGCAGTCACCGTCAGGCCATCGTTGGCTGCCGCAATTTCCACCTTCACGCCGGACAAGGGCAGCGGATGGCAAAGCGGGATCAAATCTGCGGTCTTCTTGGCGCCCATGATGCCCGCCAATTCGGAGATCGCGAGCGGGTCGCCTTTCTTGGTGTCACGGCCGACGGCGAGGGCCAGTGTTTCAGAGGCCATACGGACGCGTCCCTCCGCCACAGCGATCCTGTCAGTGATGTCCTTGGCGGTGATGTCGACCATGCGGGCGCGCCCGTCTGGTCCAATATGTGTGAGGTCCGACATCTCTACCGCTCGCTCAAACGCGGCATGAGTTCAACGAGGTTGCAGGGCTTATGGCGGCTATCGAGCTGGTTGGAAATGACCTTGTCCCAGCCATCCTTCACGGCGCCGTTCGATCCGGGCAGGCAGAAGATGAAGGTGTCAGCTGCCAATCCCGCGAGCGCCCGTGATTGCAGTGTAGACAGCCCGACGCTCTCGAAACTCACCATGTGAAAGACGACAGAAAAGCCATCGATCACCTTGTCTAAAAGCGGGCTGATGGCTTCTGGTGTGACGTCCCGTCCGGTCAGTCCGGTGCCGCCCGTGCTGATCACGACATCAACGTCCGGATCGGCAATCCACTCGGTCACCTTGGATCTGATGGCCTGCTTGTCATCGGGCAGGATCACGCGCTCAGCCAAAGCGTGTCCGGCCTGTTCGATCCTTTGCGCAAGGGTCGCGCCCGATGTGTCAGTCTCGAGCGTGCGCGTGTCACTGACCACCAGAACGGCGATCCTGACGGGCGTAAACGGCAGGGATTCATCAATGCCTGGCATGGAGCGTTCCCTCTGCTTCTTGCCAACGGCCGAAATCATGATGGTCGGCGGCGCGCGGCTCGATCCATGCGGCGCCGGCCTCGGTCACTTCCTTCTTCCAGAACACGGCCTTGGTCTTGAGATAATCCATCAGGAAATCAGCGGCTTCGAAGGCCGCGCGGCGATGGGCCGATGCGGTGGCGACAAACACGATCGTCTCGCCTGGCGCGATCGAGCCAACCCTATGCCTGACGAGACAGTCCTCCAAGGGCCAGCGCGCCTTGGCTTCGCCTATGGCGGCCTTAATGCCCCGTTCAGTCAGCGTGGGGTGGTCTTGCAAAAAGAGTGAGGTCACCCGTTCGCCTTCAGCATTCTTTCCGCGAACCACGCCTGAAAAGCTGACGATCCCGCCGGAGTGCTGAAGCCCCTCCTGAAATCCGGTAAGCAGGTCCGAGGCTGAGATAGGCGCATCCGTCAGCGTGGAAATCGGCATCATCCACCTCCCACGGGCGGAAGGAACGCGATGTCGTCGCCGTCAGTCACGGCGCGTGGCTCAGTCACGATTTCATCATTGATGGCAATGCGGTTTTCTGGCGCGAGGAAAACACCGTCGCCGCCAGTTTTGGTGTCAATCCAGGCCCTCAGCGCGCTCGTGTCTTTCACCTGCTCGGGCAGGGCATAGGTCTCAGAGGCCCTACCAGTGACGTCAGCGAGTTTCCCCCAATAGGTGATCACAGCCATCGACTATCCTCCCGTGACAGACATGTGCCGCGCCAGGGTCGGCGCATCGCCCGGCGCGCGGATGGCGAAGTCGTGCTTTTCCGGCTTGGCCCCCAGCGCCCGGTCCATCGCAGCATTCAGCGCCATATCGGGCGTCTCGCTGCGCAGTGCGGCCAGCAGGTCCACATGCTCTTCCTGGCCAAGGCACATGTAGATGCGTCCGGTGCAGGTCACGCGCATGCGATTGCATCCTGCGCAGAAATTATTGGTCAGGGGCGTGATGAAACCGAGCTTTCCACCTGTTTCAGCCACGCGCACATAGCGCGATGGACCCGCATGGGCTTCGCTTGATTTTAAGTCCGTAAGGGTCCAGCGCTCCTCGAGCTGTGAGCGGACTTCGAACAGTGGAAGATATTGGTCAAAGCGGTCCGGCCCCGCATCGCCCATGGGCATGACCTCAATCAGCGTCATGTCATAGCCACGGCCATGGGCCCATTCGACCATGTCCGGGATGTGGTCGGCGTTCTGGTTCTTCAGCGCCACAGTGTTGATCTTCACGGACAAGCCCGCGGCATCGGCCGCATCGAGACCTTCAAGCACCTGGAGCAGATCGCCCCGGCGCGTGATCTGTTTGAACCGGTCTTCTTCAATTGCATCCAGAGAGACATTGATCCTCTTGACGCCTGCGTCTCGGAGCGCGTGTGCGTGTTTGGCGAGCTGGGAGCCGTTTGTTGTCACGGTCAGCTCCTCGAGCCCCCTGCCGAGTATGTCGCCCAGCCGCCCAAACAGATCCATGATATCTTTGCGCACGAGCGGTTCGCCGCCTGTGATACGCAGCTTGCGCACACCGCGCGCGACGAACGCCTCGCAGATGCGGACCATTTCATCCACACTCAACAACTCTGCCTTGGGCAAGAAGGTCATGGATTCGGCCATGCAGTAAGTGCAGCGCATATCGCACCGGTCAGTCACCGACAGGCGCAGATAGGTGACCTGACGACCGAAGCTGTCAGTCATGGAAATTCCGGTGCGCGCCAACCCGTCAGCCATCGGCATGCTCCTGACAAAGCGCGCTTAGGTCGGCGACCGTGTCCACGTCGACAGCCAGGGCGGCGTCCAATGCAACGGTGCGCGTGTCGGAAAGCTTTTTGAACAAAGCGCGAGCACCCTGGTCACCACCCAGCTGCGCCAGGTCGCTGAATACGGAGCGGCTGAACAGGGCGGGCGGGCACAGTACGCCATCCACTTCAGTCATGACCGCTTCTACG
>JBCBGD010000193.1:0-5421 GCA_038527085.1 Pseudomonadota bacterium
TCCTGAAGTGTTCTAGTCGCTTCCAGGTCGCTGGCAAGGCGATGAATCAGCCCAAGGCGGGCTTAATCGCGCAGGGCCGCGAAGGCGCGGTCGATGTCTTCGAGCTGGGTCGTCCAGGAACAGACGAAGCGATAGCCCCCGCCCGGCCAGGGGTAAAACCGCCAGCCGGCTTCAGAGACTTTCTCCGCCAATGGGGCCGGCAGCTGCGCAAAAACTTCATTGCCCTGGACAGGCGTGATCAACGAAACGCCTTCGTGCTCAAGCAAACGGCTTGAGAGCGTTGTCGCCATGGCGTTGGCATGGCGCGCGAGATCCAGCCACAGGCCGTCTTCCAGAAGCGCCAGGCCCTGGGCTGACAGGTAACGCAGTTTCGGCGGCATGTGGCCTGATCGTTTTGCCCGTGCGCGAAGGGCGGGGACATTGGCCATCGCCTTCCCAAACAGGACGATGATCTCGCACCCGATCGCACCTGTCTTGGTCAGCCCGAGCGTGAGCACATCCACGCCGGACTTCCAGGTCAACTCTGCAGTAGAGCACTCCAGCGTTGCGAGCGCATTGGCGAGGCGCGCTCCATCAAGATGCAGGCTCAGCTTCTGGGCGTGAGCGATGCGCGCCAGCTCCGAGATTTCGGTGGGTGTGTAGACCGTGCCCCACTCTGTGAGATTGGTGATCGAGAGGACGGCCGGCGGCACGGCGTGCACGAAGTTCAGGTCAACGGTTTCCAGATGATCTGCGACATCAGCCGGGCTGAGCTTCCCATTCTCGCCGCTCAAGAGCGCGAGCTTCGCACCCCCGGTGAAGAATTCCGGCGCGCCGCGCTCGTCTTGCTCGATGTGTGCGTCTTCGTGACAGAGGATAGAATGGGTTGGCGGGCAGATGCAGGAAAGGGCCAGGGCATTGGCCGCCGTGCCAGAGGCGGTCGGCCAGATGGCGAGCTCGTCTGTCTCGAACACTGCCTTGATCTGGGCTTCCAGCGCCGCGGTCAGATCATCGCTGCCGTAGCTCGAGGCCTGTCCGGAATTGGCCTTCGCGATCGCCTCGATCACTGTTGGATGGGCAGGCGCTGACGTGTCGGAAGAAAAGTCCATCAGAGCAGGAGGTCAGGCGTCTGCCACAGTAGGTGCTGGCCGCCATCGGACGCGATCATCTGGCCAGTCACGGAGTTAGCGTCGATGAGATAGAATAGCGCTTTGACCAGCTCTTCTGGGCTGGAGCCTTCGCCGGTCAGCGTGGCTTTCTGTTCGCGTGCAAACTCCTCATCGGTCTGGTGAACGCTTTTCAGCGTTGGCCCCGGCCCGATCCCGTTCACGCGGATGTTCGGGGCGAGCGCTTGGGCCATGGTCCGCGTCGCCGTCCAGAGGGTCGCTTTTGAGAGCATGTAGGTGAAGAACTCAGGATTGAGCTTTAACACGCGCTGGTCGATGAGGTTGACGATCAGGCCGCGCTCGTTGCTCGGCAGGTCCCGCGCAAAGCCCTGTGCCAGCGCGATGGGCGCGCGCGTGTTGGCCTCGAAATGATAGTCCCAGGTTTCGCGCGTGTGGGACTGCAGCGTGTCGTCATCGAATGTGGACGCGCAGTTCACGAGTAGTGTGAGCGGGCCGCCAAGGGCTGAGGCCGCCTCCGAAACAAGGCTGGCAACAGCACCCGGATCGGAAAGATTGGCCTGCACGCAGGCCGCGGTGCCGCCATCCGTTTCGATCTGTGCCTTGGTGTCTTCCGCGCCCTTGGAGGACGAATTGTAGTGCACCGCCACGCGCCAGCCTTTCTGGCCTAGCGCGATGGCCATGGCCTTGCCGACGCGGGCGCCAGCTCCGGTTACCAAAGCGCGGCCAGGTTTCATGGCTTAGACTCCGAACAGTGCGAGAATATCCCAGCCTTGGGTCAGGCCGAAGATATAGAGCGCGTAGATCAGCAACAGCAAGATGCCCATCAGACGCCCGATCTTTGTGTTTCTCAGAATGAAGGCAGCCACAGTCAGCGCGGCCAGAGTCATGGCCCAGTGATCGTAGGCGTGGAACGAGCGCGTGACTTGGAGCGGGGAGTCTCCATGATTGGAGAAGAGCGCGACAAGGCCGCCCGCGCCGAGAATGTTGAAGATGTTCGAGCCGAGAACGTTGCCGATCAACACAGTTCCCCGGCCGCGAAGGGCCGCGGCAATGCCAGCGCCCATTTCCGGCAGGCTCGTGCCGATCGCGATCAGCGTGAGCCCGATCACCTCTTCGGGGACCTGGAAAGAGCGTGCAACGCCCACGCCGCCTTCGACAATCAGATGCGCGCCAATCGGCAGGCCCACAATTCCGATCAGAGTGAACGCGATGGTTCGCGGCAGGCTGAGGCTTTCTTCTTCATCCACGCCGACATTGACACCCGCGGAAAAGTCCTTCGCGGTCGCGCGGAATGTGTAGATCACATAGCCGATGAGGATGAGAAGGAAGAAAACGCCGATGCCGGAATGGAGCGGCATGACTGCGCTGAGGCCGATCCAGAGCGCTGTAGCCGCGAGCATGGCGAGGAGGGCTCGGCGCTCGCCATAACCGCCCGTCGCGAGCGGCGCGATCAGAGCGGGCAAACCCAGGACAAGCCAGACATTGGCGATGTTTGAGCCGACAATATTGCCCAAAGCGAGGGAGGGGTATCCTCCAATTGCGGCGTCGACGGCCACCACCATTTCCGGCGCTGAGGTTCCGAAGCCGACAATGAAGATACCGGCAACGAGCGGGGAGATGCCGAGTTTTTGAGCGATCGAGACAGCGCCAGCGACCAGAAAGTCACCGGCAAACGCCAGAAGCACAAGGCCGCCCACAAGGGCGGCGATGAGACTTAATTCGGGCACGAAAGCGACCGGCTAGTCGATGCGCCGGAAGTCAATCAGATTGAGAATGGCGAAAAGTGCCACGACGACCCCAATTGCGATCAGAGCGTACATCGGCGATCCTTCCTTGGTGTTGTTACGAAGCCGTAAGGCCATAGACGGGGTTGGCGCATTTGGCCACTCCAAACACGCAAAATTTGCAGGCCCATACCAATCCGGGGCGCAAAAGGCCAGCGGCGTGGGCAGAGCTACGACCAATGTAGGTGGAAAAACCGTACACGGATCGGATGTTTCGCCGCGGGAACTTCTCGACGAGCGGGGCGATATTTTGGGTCGTGCTTGCGCGTGCCTCATTCGAACGTCTCGCTAATCGGCACCAGCGGCGCTTTTGAGGCGCGCCAGTATTTCATGCCAGTCCAGACTGAAAGGCCCGCGGCGATCCATGCTAGCGTGATGCCAACGCGTTCGATGGCGATGCTTAGAAATGTCATTTGGCCCACGGTAAGCGTTCCGAGAACCATGGCATTGTGGCTGATGGCAGCCGTCAGCGGCAGGGACAGAAGCAGCGCCAGCGCGCCCATCTCAACGCCGGTTTTCCATTTCGCTGCCGTCATCACAGGCAGCGCCGTGCCGCCGCCAAGCTTGGCGCGCAGCCAGGTGATATAAGCGTCGCGCGTTATGATGACCGCAGCCGGTGCCATCAGCCAGAGCGAGCGCGATGTGATCGCCAGCGCGGCGAAGACAAGCCCGACGAGCAACTTGTCCGCAATCGGATCGAGCCAGGCCCCAAAGGCCGAGGCAGCGTTCAGGGCGCGCGCCAATACGCCGTCGAAGAAATCGGTCAGCGTGGCCAGCATGAAAGCGCCGAATGCCACAAGCGGCCAGAACAGGAGATCGCCAGGCGCCAGGCCGGCCAAGATATCCGGATAACCAGGGCTTCCCGGCGTCGGCGCGCCTGCTGCCTGCCAGTCCGCGATCGCGGAATTCAGCCTCTGCGAGAGCCGCTCGCCAGCAATCACGGCGCCTGCGCTCAAGACAGCGAGCAGGCACCTGGCGATTGTGAGCGCGTTGGGCAGCCATGATAGGGACATTTCAGAGACCTAGGGGCTTGGCCGCGCCTTGCAAAGCGCGGGCTGTTAAAGTGAGTGTTTCGCCGCGGCGATGGCGAGGCCATCTCTAAATAGTGCACCGGGTAGGCTCGCAGGGCCGGGATTCTCCAGTATAAGCAGTGCCATGACAGAGCCGAGACGTATCGCGATTGCCGGCGTGGCCGGGCGGATGGGGCGCCAATTGGTGGCCGCCGGATTGAGGGCGGGCCATCGCATCACGGGCGGCACGGAAGTCGCCGATTCGCCCGAGCGCGAGAGCGATATTGGTGTCCTTGCTGGCCTTCCCGATCCCCTGGGGCTTTTGCCGACAAGCGATCCGGTGGAAGCGGCGGGCGAGGCCCAGGTCTGGATCGATTTCACCATGCCCCAAGCCACCTTGTCTGCGCTTCAGGGCCTTCGCCACACAACTGTCCAGGCGGTCGTGATCGGAACCACGGGATTTTCCGCGCTTGAAGAGGGCCAGATCCGCGCCGCGGCGAGCGAATTCGCCCTTGTGAAGGCGGGCAACTTCTCCCTCGGTGTCAATCTGCTCACCGCGCTGACCCGGATCGTGGCGGGAAAGCTCGGGCCGGATTGGGACATCGAGATCACCGAAAGCCACCATCGCCGCAAGGTCGACGCACCGTCCGGAACCGCGCTGATGCTTGGCGAGGCAGCCGCCAGCGGGCGGGGCGCGCCGCTCGAAAGCCTGGCCCGGCCGCCCTATCAAGGCCCGAATTCGGCGCGCAATGCTGGCGAGATTGCCTTCTCCGTGCGCCGGGCCGGCGGGATCGTGGGCGACCATGAAGCCATGTTTGCCAGTGAGCGCGAAGTGATCTCGCTGGGGCACAGAGCGCTTGACCGGGCGGTCTTCGCCGATGGCGCGATCAAGGCCGCCGAATGGGCTCTGACCCAGCCGCCCGGCCTGTATGACATGGAAGATGTCCTCGGCCTGAAAGGCGAACGGGTCTGAGCGGATTATTCAGCCGCCAGCGTTGGCGCGCTCTCGTCCTCGAATATCTCCTCTATCGGCTTGTTGAACAGGCGCGCGATCGCAAAGGCGAGGGGCAGGGATGGATCGTACTTGCCGGTCTCAATCGCGTTGACCGACTGGCGCGACACGCCGAGCTTTTCAGCCAGCGCGGCCTGGCTCCAGCCGCGCTCGGTGCGCAGGAGGCGGAGTGAATTCTTCATCGATCAGACCGTCTTGCCCTGCCAGCGCTGGAGGCAGCTGACGAGGCCATAGGCAAGGAAGAAAAGCGGACCAAAGAAGAAGAGCGGCACATCGCCCACCACCTCGTGCCGCCGAGAACGCAGACGAGATAGAGGCCCATGAGCGGCCGGAATGCGCGATGATGGCGGCGCTTGGCCCTTTGAAATCCTTGCTTTTGCATTCTTTGCTTCATCAAGTTTTCTTGTCTGTCAAGCGTCCTTGTCTATCGCGGATCGAATAGGCAGCAGAACCTGCGGCCCCGCATCAGGATGCAGGGCAGGGATTTGTCTGAAACCAGGCCCTTGGGG
>JBCBGD010000194.1:0-5365 GCA_038527085.1 Pseudomonadota bacterium
CGGTGGTCGCGTCGATCGCCCAGAAGGCGCTGACGCCATAGGCTTGGCGCGGCCGCGGGATGCGCAGGTGACTGTCGTCATAGTGCCAGGGCTGAACGGTCTCGCCGGGGTGCAGCTTGATGGCGAGGCAGGCAGACAGCAGGCAGGATGCGCCGAATTCGGCCTCGGCAAAGGCCAGCGCCAGGGGGTGGGTCGCGAGATCGGCGAAGACGTTTCCCTTGGCCAGCAGGCCGTAGACGCGGTTGGACTTCAGGCCCTCGAAATCATTGCGTCCTGTCAGATCCTTGGCGAAGTGCGGCGCGAGCGCGGCACGGAGGGCCTCGACCTGTTCGCGTTTCAGGACGTCTTCGAAGATGACGTAACCGTCCCGGTCGAACGCGTCTTTGGCCTCGGCGAAACTCGCCTCCCCCAGCCAGGGCGCGAGGTCGGTGTCATCCCGCGGGGTGTCTGATCCGTCCATTTGATCCTCCCGGTTTTCACCGAGTGTACCGGGTCGCCCCAGCGTCAGGAAAGCCCGTCGCGCCCCCTTCCCCAAGGGCGGCGCTTTTTTTCATCGCGCGTTCCGCTAGTCTGTCGCCAAACCAATCAAACTGAGTGAGGGAGCGCGAGATGGGACTTCTGGACGGCAAGACGGTGTTGGTGACCGGCGGCGGCAATGGCATCGGCAAGGAGTGCGCCCTGCTGGCGGCGCGCGAGGGCGCCAATGTTGTGGTCAACGATCTGGGCGGTGGGCTCACTGGCGGTGATGAGGGCGATGCGGGCCCGGCCGAGCAGGTCGCCGAAGAGATTCGCAAGGCGGGCGGAAAGGCCGTCTCCAATTCAGACAGCGTCACAGACTATGCGGCTGTGGAAGCCATGGTCGAGCAAGCCAAGGACGCGTTCGGCGGCCTGCATGCCATCATGAACCCTGCCGGCATTCTGCGCGACGGCATGTTCCACAAGATGAGCGAGGCGGACTGGAAGTCCGTCATCGACGTGCACCTGCACGGCTCGTTCAACGTCACCCGCGCCGCCGTCGAGCATTTCCGCGAACAGGAAGACGGCGCGTTTGTCTTGTTCACGTCTACCTCCGGCCTCATTGGAAACATCGGGCAGGCCAATTACGCCGCTGCGAAAATGGGCATTGTCGGCCTCTCGCGGATTGTCGCCATGGAAGGCGAGCGCAAATCCGTGCGCTCCAATGTGATCGCGCCCTTTGCCTGGACGCGGATGATCGCCTCCATTCCGGTGAAGGACGAGGCTGGCGCAGAGCGCGTGAAACGCATGCAGGAAGGCATGCGCGCCGACCAGGTCGCCCAGCTTGCCGTGGCGCTGTGTGCTGACAAGGCCAAGCACGTCTCGGGTCAAATTTTCTCTGTGCGCGGCAATGAAGTGGTATTGTTCGACCAGCCGCGCCCTGTGAAATCGGTCTCACGGCTCGAAGGCTGGAGTCCCGAAACGCTGGTCGAACACGCTCTGCCCGCGATGCAAAACGACTTCTTCGACCTCGGCGCGACCACCAGCGTGTTCCCCTACCCGCCCATTTAGGGGCACGGCCTTCAGGGCGAGCGTGCGGCCTTCAGCTCCCGGATCTCGTCGCGGAGTTCTGCGAGCAGGACGAGGATTTCCTCGCGCTCCTCGTGGGCTTCTTCGGCTTCCTCTTCCAACTTGTCCATTTGCTCATCCTGAAGCGCTTCCTGCTCGGCCTGGAGCGCCTCAACAATCAGGGCGATGAACAGGTTCAGGACGGCAAAGCTGGCCAGGAAGATGAAGACCAGGAAGAACCACCAGGCGTAGGGATGGCCGTCATCCACCACCTTCTGCACCACCTCAAACCGCCAGCCATCCATGGTCATCACCTGGAACAGGGACAGGGCTGAACTCGGCAGGTCGCCAAACAGCTGCTCGACCTCGGGCGTGTCCGTATCGCCGAACATATTCGTGGCCATGACCGCGGCGACATAGGTGATCAGCCCCAGCACAGCGAGGATTGCTCCCATGCCCGGCAGCGCCTTGAGCAGCGCTTCGGTGATCCGCCGCATCATCGGCACCACGTGCAGGAGGCGCAGGACCCGCAGGACACGCAGCGCGCGAAGGACGCTGAGCCCGTCTCCACCCGGCGCCAGCGAGACGCCGACCACGATGAAGTCAAACCAGTTCCAGCCGGACCTGAAGAAGTTCAGCCTGTAGACAGCGAGCTTCAATAGGATTTCAGCCGCGAAAATCCACGTGATCGACTGGTCAACAGCCCGCAGCACGGCCTCGATCTCTGGCGGCAGATCGAATGTCAGAATACCGAGAATGACCGCGTTGATGATGATCAACGCGGTGATCAGGTTCAGGAACCAGGTGCTCTCGACAGCTCCGCGAATGGGGCTGATGGCGGTGCCCTCGGCCGTGTTGCTCATTTTTGGTCCCCGATACGTCTACGTCACAGGCAGGAAACCTACGACGCAGTGGCAACAGGGATCAATCGGCAGAGGTGGTGGTGTCGCTGACAATCCGCCAATTGCCGTCACCGCCCTTGCGCAGGAGCAATGTGAAGAGGCCGCTCGGCGTGTCGCCCGCACGCGTCAATTCCCAGCGGCCATGCACCAGCGCGGCATCTGGAGAGACCTGGTCGATCTCGAGATCTGAAAACGCCAGCTCGCCCATGATCGCCCGGCTTGTGTAGCGCGCCTTATAGCGATCCAGCGTCGACTGCCAGCCGCGCGTCACCGTTCCGCCTGAGGCGAACCTCAGATCATCGCCTCGGGCATAGCCGTCCATGAATGCGTCGATGTCGCCGCTGTTCCAGGCCGCCTGCTGGGCGCTGAGCACTGCTGCAATCTCGCGGCTCTCATCCTGAAGGGTTTGAGCTCCCGGCGTCGCGCAGGCGGCCAGCGCGATCAGCGCCAATCCAACAGCCGCCCCGCGAACGAGCCTCATCGAGACAGCTCGAACAGGACATTGACCTGACTGGAATAGCCAACCTCGCCGCCGGAGACAGGCGTCGCGCTGTCGGTGGTTCTCGCCATGGCCATTTCCATCATCGGCTGGGGTCCCGAGCTGTGCTCATATTCCGTGATGGAGACGATGCGGGCGACCTCATAGCCCGCCGCGCTCGCATAAAGCTCCGCGCGCGCGATGGCTTGTTCCATGGCGCTGCGCCGGGCCTCATCGCGCACCTCGGTGTCGTCTTCCAGTGCGAAGCGGATGCCGTTGAAGGTGTTTCCGCCTTCCGACACAACCGCGTCCAGAGTCCGGCCGAGATTGTCGAGGTCACTGACTTTCGCCGTGACCTGATTGGACACCATGTAGCCGCGCAGCACCCGCTCATTACCGCGGCCGTCTTCGCGCTCGATATAATCGTAGACGGGATTGAGGGAGAAATTCGAGGTCTGAATGTCCCGGTCTGTGAGGCCCGCCGCCCGGAGTGCCTCGAAGACGCCGTTCATGGCAGCCCGGTTGTCGGCCATCGCCTGCTCGGCCGTCTTTGCCTCGCTCTGCACACCCGTGGAGACATACGCGATGTCGGGCTCGGCCATCACTTCGCCAGTGGCGGTGATCGACAGCGTTGTTTCGGGCTGGATGGAGTTGGGGTGGGCCATGTCTCTCGCGTCCTCTTGGGCAATCCGCATGGGGGCAGCCTGCGCACAGGCAGCAGGCACGGCGAGGATGACAAGCGCAGCCGCTGGCGCGGCCAGGCGCAACGTCGCCATTGAATTGAATGGCAATTTCATTTGGGGATCCTCCAAAAAATCTTTCGTGAGCCTATCGAAACCATTGCGGCGCAATCAAGGCCGGGGCATGTAGGGCCGCGCGTGGGCCCGTAGCTCAGTTGGTTAGAGCGGACCGCTCATAACGGTTTGGTCGCGGGTTCAAGTCCTGCCGGGCCCACCATTTTGTTTCTATTTTTGGTGGCTTAGCGCTTCGAGCTTCACGCCATAGTCCCAAGGGAAGGGACATCTTTCAGGGAGCCTTGCCCTGGGATATTGAACGCCGGGTAGCTTCTGCGCTGGCGCACCGGTTGCTTTCGTCGTCGCTCCCGCTTGGTCAATCTCGCAGGGATGAGCGAGCAGACGCTCTCGACTAAATCCGCTCGGCCCAGGCGATGGCGTCTTCGAGGCGGTCGTCGCCCCAGAAGAGCTCTTCGCCAACCATAAAGCTTGGCGCGCCGAACAGGCCTTTCTCCATTGCCGCCTCGGTTTGCGCGCGTAATCGCGTCTTGTTCTCTTGAGCGAGCGCGGCGGCAAAAACCGCGTCAGGGTCGAGCCCGAGGCCTTTCAAGATGCCCGTCAGGGTGGCCTCGTTGGAAATGTCGCGGCCATCGGCAAATTCAGCGCTAAAGACCGCGCGGCAGAACTCAGCGCCTTGGCCCTCATCGATCGCGATCAGGGCAAGGCGGGCGGCGAGTACGCTGTGCTGAGGAAACATGCGCGGATCGCCTGGGTCAGGGCGATTGAAGGAAATACCAAACTGCGCCGCGCGCCGCTCCATATCGCGCCACATGTATCGGCCCTTAGATGGGTAGATGTTGAAGGGACTGTTGTTCCAACCCTGGGCCGCGAAGATCGGCCCCAACAAAAACGGGCGCCACTCAACAGTGACGCCCGCGTTTTCGGCAAGCTGCTCTATGCGCATCGCCGAGAGGTATGAGTAGGTCGAGGCGAAATCGAACCAGAAGTCCAATTTCGCCTCGTCCATCAGATCAGCCCTGCTTCAACTCGTCGAAGGGCACGGTCTTGTCGACCCGCACATCGCCGGGCAGGCCGAGCACGCGCTCTGCGATAATGTTCTTCAGGATCTCATCGGTGCCGCCCGCAATGCGCAGGCCCGGCGCCCACATGAAGCTCTGCTGGAACAGCGCGTCGGCAGGCATTTCTTCCTCGTCGGTCATCAGGCCGTAATGGCCCTGCATCTCGATCGCGGAGTTGCAGATGTCCTGAAGCTGGTTGGCGGTGATGATCTTGCCGATGGAGCTTTCCGGGCCAGGCGTCTCGCCCTTGGAGAGCGCGGTTTGCGTGCGGAACTTGGTGAGCTTGTAGCCCTGGGCGGCCACATACCAGTCTGCCAGCGTCTGGCGGAAATCGCTCTCGCTGAGCGTGCCCTGGGTGCGGGCATACTCCATGATCTCGGCCCAGTCGGGGCCGGGCGAGCCGCCCACAGCCAGGCGCTCATTCATCAGCGTGACGATGGCGACCTTCCAGCCCTGGCCGACCTCGCCGAGGCGGTCGGAGTCAGGGATGCGCACATCCGTGAAGTACACCTCGTTGAACTCGCGCCCGCCTGAGGCCTGGTGGATCGGGCGCGCTTCCACGCCCTGTTGTTTCATGTCCACGATGAACATGGTCAGGCCCTTGTGCTTGGGCGCCTTGGGGTCGGTGCGCACCAGCAGGATGCCATA
>JBCBGD010000195.1:0-5283 GCA_038527085.1 Pseudomonadota bacterium
AGATCGGCTGCGAGCAGGGTCTGGTCCGCGTCCGCAGTTTCCTCGCGCTGACCGGTCACGCCAACGCGCAAACCATCTGTCGCCCAAGCTTCGGCGCGGCCGCCAAGCGTGAAACCATCAATCTCAGTCAGGCCAGGGCTATATTCATAGCGCACGACCAGATTGGCTGCATTTCCGGAAAGCGCGCCCTCGCGCACGACCGTGTCGCTCAGCGCGATGGCGGATACAGGACGCGACAGAAGGATCCGGCCGCGGATATAGTCCACGGTATAGTCGACATGGGGCACAAGCTCGACGGTCTCTTGAATAAAGCCCGTGTCCTGGTCGCGGATCTCAAGACGCACGCGCTCGGAGCCGATCGTGATGTCCTGATTTTCGAGGAAGTAGACAGAGCCGCCCGTGGCGAGGAATTCTTCTCGGGCCGGTATGGTGCCCGGGTCGGCAGCGAAGCCAACCGCTGTATACCGGTTTTCCCCGTGGGACGTCGCCGTGTCGCTCTGGACGACGGCCTTTGCGCCGTAAAGGCCCCGGTCGAGTTGGGCGAGGTCTGAGGACTGGACGCTGCTGAGGAAGTTGCCCCAGAGCAGATAGTCATTGCCGTCCTCAATCCGCACGTAGAAGCGTCCCTGGGTCGGGGCATCTTCGACGAATGTCGAGTCATCGCCATAGACCGGGTAGAACTGGTTGGGATTGATCCGACGCAGGAGCGATTCCGGTGATTTGTCCGAGAGGTTCGAGAACAGGTTCTCGATGTCATCTTCGGTAGTATCCATCGCCGCGGTGATCAGATAGCGGCCCTGGATCTTGCCCTTGAGGTAAAACGCGCCGCGCCCGGTCGTGAAGGTATCATCGAAATCGTCACCCTCGGCGGCGAGCAAAGCGCGGCCTTCGCTGGAGCGCGTGCCGATTGTAAGGTCGCCAATGGCGACGAGGAAGACGTCGTTCGAGGGCACATCAAGGCGGCGCTCGACATTCAGGCGCTGGCCTTCGGCATTGATGTAGCTCAGCTCAAGGGCACGGCTGCCCGGCGGTACGATCTCACGGGTCACGTAAGCGCCATCGATCTGCTGTGGCACGGGCCGTCCAAACAGGGTGACATCGGTAACGTCCACGCCCTCTTCGGCGGGAATGTAGAAAGTCATGCCGGTGCCGCGCACCTCAATGTTGCGCAGGTCGGTAGCGTCTTCGCCATAAACGCTGGACCCCAGGGCGCTTGCGGGCTCAAGTTCGTCGACAATCGCAACGGATTTGCGCACTGTTTGATCGAAGTTTCCGTTCTCGCCGTAGACACGCAGAACGTAGGAATAGCCCGCAGAGCTTGCCTCCTGCGGGACAGTCCATTGGGCTTTCCCAGTGCGCAGGTCAACCGGCAGCTCTGCGACGGGCGCATGGGTCAGGTCATCGGCATTATCAAAGACGAGGATCGAGCCCTTGGTAATCCAGCTGCTATAGTTCCAATAAGCCTGGAAGACGGCTTCTTGGCCGGGAACCCCTGCCGAGAC
Organism: Pseudomonadota bacterium; assembly: GCA_038527085.1. Lineage (GTDB taxonomy): Bacteria > Pseudomonadota > Alphaproteobacteria > Caulobacterales > Hyphomonadaceae > UBA5336. The sequence continues at coordinate 1,503 of JBCBGD010000195.1, forward strand.
GCCATTCTCCAGCTCGATATTCAAGCGCGGTGTGGCCTCGAACGCGTCGAGGCGCACGTCAACGATGTCATCGGCAGCCTGTGACGGATGGCGGTATTCAGCAACGCCCCAACGCTCATCGACGGCACTCTCGGCGACCTTGATTTCCATGCTGCCAGAAAGCGTTGGCGCTGCAGCGACGGGCGCCGAGACGGGCTCTGGCTTGGGAACGACCACGGGTGCTAGTGGCGTGGCCGGTGCGGCCGGCGCGATGATGGTGATCACCGCCCGGCGATTGAGTTCTTCGCGCACACCGTCGCCGGTATCAACGGCGAGATCGTTCTCACTGCGCGCTTCAGTAGAAATGCGCTCTGCAGGGATGCCCTGGGAGACAAGCACTGTTTTCACAGCTTCAGCCCGGCGCATGGAAAGGGCGATGTTGTAGTCTTGGTTTCCAGAGCTGTCAGTGTGCGCAACGATCCTGATCGTGCCACGTGAGCAGGAGTTCAAGTATTTCTCACCGATTTCGAGGATCTTTTCGCGTGCCGCGGGTACAATCGCCGACTTATCCCAGGCGAAATTCACAGACTCCGAATGCTGTCCAGATGCGCATTCAACCAGAACGGGCGCCACAGAGCCTCCTTCTGGAGAAACCTGCTGCGCGACAGCTGGTACCGACATACACGAACACGCTAACAGAGCGAGCGTAAACCGCTTCGCCCAACCACTTTTAGACGCCACCATAACCCATGTCTTTCGCTAGAGGGTTTTTCGCCCTTCTTCACGAAAGCGGATAAACAATAAGCGTTAACAACCTCTAATCGAAACTGTACATCGTGCTATTTGAAACTCGTAAGTTAAGAGTTTCGTCCATTTTATTTACTTTTTGACTGAGCTCCCCTCTCGAAGTGTATTTAACATCTGACAAATTGCTGCCGAATTCGAGCATCAAGATCATGTTTCGGATGCCGAATTTATGGCGCGGGCGGTGACTAAGGCATTGGTTCCATCCGCCCTGACAAATACGCAGCGATTGAAACTTCCTATCCTTGATTCAATGCGCCCTGAAATTAGAGCCTTTTTCCTTTGTTTGAGGAATACAACCGGAAGATCACAACCTATAATTGCGCTTCGCTTCAAAATACTCTCCCATACCGTGGTTGTCTCACAGGACAACGACTTGCCAAACTGAAAGCAAAACCGCCTTCAGGACTAGTCTGATCTTTCTGGCGCTGGAAAAGTGCACGCTTTCACCCTAGCGACGTGTAAGTCCCCGCTGTGTTCCTTGAACTCGCACCAAACAAAAGCATCGAAGTGTCCCTTTGCGTCAAAAACTCGGCAAGTATGACCGAGAGCTAACACTGCTCGGCCCGTCAATTGCTGGATTTCGCGGATGATTCAGCGCCGCGCTATCTCTGTTCCAGCCACTGGTTTGCGCCTTTGGGTGGTGAAGAATCGTGCGAATGACCGGCTGCTTTTCAAGCGTCCAGCGGTGACTCACGGACTCAATGAAGGCGGGGCGTTGCACCTTTTCAATGCGGATCAGGTCTTCGGTTTTGTGCGCTGGCGGGGCGATGGATATGGCACGTAGGCCCGGCGAGTTGTGGTCGCGTGTGGGCTTGAAACTGGCGAGGACGGCACTGCCATTCCGGGGTTGGAGCCGGGCGGTGAGGAGCTGTTGCATGCGTTTGGAAAGGTCCGTGCGAAGCGCGCTCTGAGAGCGATCGAATGCTCTTCGACAAGCATGTCCTGCACGAGATTGCACCGGCCTATTGGCGGCATGTCCATCTCTGCGTGGAGCGCAATGTGCGCCCCGACGCCTATGACAAAGCCGCCTTTCGCCTGCGCGCGGCGGCGAGAATGTCATGATGTACCGAGCGCCACCTTCAGAGGCCTGGCGGGACTTGGGGGCTGGGGGTGGGGAAACGCAAGATAAAAGCGACCGTGCGCATCCGCCCTAAATCGCCAGCCGCCACGCGCCTTTAGCGCGAGTCAGTCCCCACCCCTGGCAGAGTCGCGGATCCCGCCAGAACACAATGATGACGGGAGAACCGGCGCGAGTCGGTTTTGGCGGCCGCTTGGCCCCATTTGTCAGACAATTGGCTATGATCTGTAATGCTGGCGGGCCGACCGAGGGCGCCAGGAGCAGCGCCGCATGAGCGACACAGGCGACTACTTCCGCCAGCGCCTTGGACGGATCGGCAATCGCGGCGAGCAGTCCTCCGGGAGTATCGTCTCCCATGTCCGCGCCGCACGTCGGGGCGGTGGTGGTCAGAGGGTTCGCTAGCGGGCGGGCGCCATGCTGGCAGCGGCCGCCGCGTCATGGTGAAAGCGCGGATCGTTCGCATTGCCTGCAAGGGCTTCGCCCTGCAGCGCGCACACCTTTCTTATCTGAGCCGCGACGGCGCCGGTAAGGACCGGGGACGGGGTCAATTCTACGACCGTGAGCAGGAGGGTGTTGAGGGCCGCGAGTTTCTCGCCCGCGGGCGCGAGGATCACCACCATTTCCGCTTCATCGTCTCGCCGGAGGACGGCCAGCATCTTGGCGATCTCAAGCCCTTTGTTCGCGAGCTGATGGGCCAGATGGAAGCCGACCACGGCACGCGCCTCGACTGGATCGCCACGGACCATTACGACACCGATCATCCGCACTCTCATGTAATCGTGCGCGGGGTGCGCGAAGATGGCCGCGATCTGGTCATGGATCGGGACCACATCTCCCGCGGCGTCCGCCAGCGCGCGGGCGCGATCCTGACGCGCGAGCTGGGCCTCGAAACGGTCCATGAGCTTGAAGCCAAACTGGACGGCTTGACGCAGACGCCGCGCGTGACGCGGATGGACCGGCTTCTCGCGCAACGCGCCCGCGAGTGTGCTTCCCCCTTAAAACTGGGCCATCTGCTACTTAGTGGTTTTGGCGGTTCAGGAGGGATTGGTGATGGCTCGGAAGCGGTATTCGGATGAGGACGTCCTGCGCGTGTTGCGTGAGATTGAAGTGTCTCTGGCGGATGGCCTGGATGTTGTGAGTGCGTGCCGGAAGGCGGGTGTCTCGGACGCGACCTACTACACATGGCGCAAGAAGTTTGGCGGTGTTGGACGTACCCAGTTGGCTGAGAAGAAAGCGCTTGAGAAAGAGAACGCTCGGCTGAAGCGGATTGTGGCGGACCTTGAACTCGATAAACTCATCCTCAAAGAGACGCTCGATTATCTAAAGCCAAAGAAAGTATTGGGGCCTGAAGCCCGCTGACCTGCGCCAGGCCGTGATCCATGTGCGCCAGAAGCTCGATACATCGGAGCGGCGTACCTGCAGGACGGTCGGCATGGCGCGCTCGACGCAGCAGTATAAGGCCCGCAAGAGCGAGGATGATGATGAGGCCCTGCGCCTGGCGTTGGTCCGGCTGGCTAAACAGTATGGCCGCTATGGCTATCGCAAAGTGGCCGAGCTGCTGAGGCTCGAAGGCTGGCAAGTCAATCACAAGAAGGTGGAACGGCTCTGGCGCGAGGAAGGGTTGCAGCTACCGCAGCGCCACAAGAAACGCCGCCGTCTCTACCACAAGGACAGCTCGGTCATCCGGCTCAGGCCGCACTCCCCGAACCACATCTGGAGCGTTGATCTCGTCCATGACAAGCTGAGCTCCGGCAGGCCCTACAAGATGCTCACCGTGCTGGACGAGTACACCCGAGAAGCCCTCTGCGTGCATGTCCGACCGAAGCTGGGGTCGGCTGACGTCCTGGAAACGCTCTACCCGCTGCTGCTCAAGCACGGAAAGCCCGAACACATCCGATCTGACAATGGCCTGGAGTT
>JBCBGD010000196.1:0-5251 GCA_038527085.1 Pseudomonadota bacterium
CGCCCGAGGCCATCGGCTGGTGGGAAACCGCAACACTCTATGCCCTCGTCCACGCTGTGGCAGCGCTGGCTGTCAGCCTGTCTGGTCGCGGAGGCCTGACCGCCTGGAGTGGGTGGGCATTCATCGCGGGCACGGTCATTTTCGCAGGTACGCTTTATGCCATGGCACTGGGTGCGCCGCGCTGGTTCGGCGCGATCACGCCGATTGGCGGGATTGGCTTGCTGGCGGGGTGGGCGCTCGTCGCCCTGGGCGCGCTACGCTAAACTGACGTGTCGCCGATGGCCGCATAGCGCTCGGCCAGGTCGTCAGCAAGGCGGCGGGCATCATCAATTTCGAGTTCAAAGGCTTCGATCGCGGTCTCAGCCTCGGCCACCTCACTGGTGCGCTCGGCAACGATCTCAAGGCCCTTGGAAAACGACCGGCTCGCGCGCTGTGCCTTCACGAGGGCGCGCTCGAAGCTGGTCACGTCGCCGCGGCTGGTCTCTATTGTCGTGTCATTCAGCACGTTCAGCGCCTCAAGCGCGACAGCCGTCAGACCGGATTGGGCGGCGCGGGCGTCTTCAGCAATCTTGGCAATCTGCTGGACGGCCGGGATATCGGTGGTTTCAAACTGCGATGCGTAGTCGGCGCTGGCGTCATCGCCGGAAGAGCGCCCATGCATGAGAACGGATGCGAGATTGGCAAAGCCGTTCGAGGCGCTCACCCACCCTTCTGCTTCCAGTTTGTCGCAATACGTGTCGGACGCGGCGCGAAGTGCAGTTTGATCGCTACTGAGAGCTGTTTCGACAGTCGCCTCGCCGGGCACCATCGATACTGTTGCACACCCCGCCATCACCAGAAGTGAGGCTCCGAGAAGAACGCTACGCATATGAACCGCCGCCAACTACGTTTTCTCCCCACCGCCGCCATGAGTGGCATGTGAGAAATCGCCCGTCCAGCCTTTATTCATACGATAAGTGCAGATAGGTGAAGAGCTTATGAACACAGTGCCAACCAGGCGGACTTTATACCCGCGACATGCAGCCCGCCGCACCGGCCACCTGCGCGTTTCCGATCTCCACGAGATCTACTTCGAAGAAAGCGGCAACCCGTCGGGGGTGCCGGTGATCGCAATTCACGGCGGGCCCGGCGGGGGCTCGAGCCCTGAAATGCGACGGTTTTTCGATGAATCCCGCTATCGGATCATCCTCTACGACCAGCGTGGATGCGGACGCTCTCGCCCCCATTCCGAACTGCGTGAGAACACGACCTGGGATCTGGTGGCCGATATCGAGGCTTTGCGCGAGCATCTCGGCGTGGACCGCTGGGTCGTTTTTGGGGGCTCCTGGGGCTCCACTCTGTCGCTGTCCTACGCTGTCATGCACCCGGAACGCACACTTGGTCTGCTTTTGCGCGGCATTTTTCTTATCACGGACGCGGAGATTCGCTGGTTCTATCAGGAAGGCGCCTCACGCCTCTTCCCGGATGCCTTCGAGCGATATGTCGCCCCCATCCCAGAAGATGAGCGCGACGATCTTGTCAGCGCATTCCACAAACGCCTGACGGGCAAGAGCCGCCAGTTGCGCATTGAAGCAGCAAGGTCCTGGGCACGCTGGGAGGGCGAGACGCTGTCCCTGCGCGGGGCCCTGCGCACCCCGCCCCGCTTCGATGAGGATGATTTCCTCGACGCCTTTGCCCGCATCGAGTGCCACTACTTCGTCAACAAGGGCTTTTTCGACAAGGATGGATGGCTACTTGAGCAGGCTGCAGACGTCCTGCAGGGCCGTGTTCCCGGCGTTATCGTCCATGGCCGCTATGACGTGGTCACGCCGCTGTCTTCGGCCTGGGCGCTGAAGAAGGCCTGGCCCGACGCGCAGCTTCACATCGTGCCCGATGCCGGCCACTCCAGCCTGGAGCCCGGCATCGTCGATCAGCTGATCCGGGCGTCTGATCGCTTTGCCGATATGTTCAGCTAGCTGCCCTCTTCGCTCGCCATCGTCTGACAAAAGCCTGAGATTTCCCGGCCCTCGACTACCGCGTTGCAGCCTAATAGGCGCTCGAGGCCTTCAGGCAGGGGCACGTTGTAGAGGTCCTGCATCTTGTCGAGCACGCCGAAGATCAAGATAAATGTCAGCGCTCCCGGCACGATGAAGCGCAGCATGGTGCGCGCGAAGCTCAGCACACCGCCTGTGCCAAGCTCGTCTGCCAGCGAACTTTTGGAAAGCACCCAGCCTGCAAACAGGGCCACCAAAATACCACCAAGGGGCAGCATGATTGAACCGGTCACAAAGTCGATGTGATCGATCCAGGCCGGCGCGTATACATAGCCGATCCCACAGAGGAACAGCACAAAGCCAAGCAGGATCGCGCCATTGGTCCGGCTGATTTCCGGGCGATCCTCCAGCCAGGACACGCCTACCTCGAACAGTGAAATCGACGAGGTGAAGGCTGCAAACAGGGCCAACGTGAAGAACGCGCCGCCGACAAAAGACCCAACGCCGCCCATCTCACCAAAGGCCACGGGCATGGTCACGAAGAACAGTCCTGTGCCAGCGTCGGCGGAAAGGCCGAAGCCGAACACTATCGGGAAGATTGCGAGACCGGCAATAATTGCGACCAGCGTATCTGTTCCAGCGACGAGGCCTGAGGACTGCGGGATGTTTGTGTCACGATTGAGATAGGCACCATAGGTGATCATCAGACACGAACCAACGCCGATGGAAAAGAAGGCCTGTCCGACCGCTGAGAGGAACGTGCCGAAACCCACTTTGCTGAATTCGGGGTTGAATAGGAAGCTCGCTGCTGCCCCGGCATTGCCGACCACAAGGGCAAACACCACCATGCCTGCCAGCATTACAAAGAAGGCCGGCATCAGGATACTGGCGGCAGTCTCAATGCCGCCTTTCACACCGCGCGCGACGATGAACACATTCAGTGCCAAGAACACGGCCATGTAGCTGATGATCTCGAGCTTGTTTCCAGTCGTCTCGCCGAACTTCTCTCTCGAAGCTTCTGCCGTCAGGCCGACAAACTCTCCGCTGAAGGCTTTGGGGACATAGTCGAACACCCATGTGGCGATCACAATGTAGAAGGAGAAAATGGCAAGCGAGGCGAGCGCGCCGATCCACCCCATGGCAGTCCACAGACCTGACTTTCCTTCCGATTGGGCAATATGGCGAATGCCCGAAATCGCCGAGCGCTGACCCTTCCGGCCAATGGCATACTCCGCCATCAGCACAGGCAGTCCGAGAAACAGAACGCACAGAAGATAAATGATGATGAAGGCCGAGCCGCCATTCTCACCGGCTGTGAATGGGAAGCGCCAAAGATTGCCAAGGCCGACGGATGAGCCCACGGCCGCCATGATGAACCCAAAGCGTGAGCCCCAATGCTCTGTCTTTCCGCCAATTGCGGCCATGCCCTATTCCTCCCGAGAAATTTTCGCGGACACTAAGCAGCGTTCCTGAAAATGCAAATGCCGGGGTGAGTTTGCCTCAGATCACGCCGCTGCGCGCAAGGGTTTCGCCGCGGTGTATATGGGCCGACAGCACCAGCCCGAACGCGCTCATCACCGTCAGCATCGCCGTGCCACCATAGGAGACCAGCGGCATCGGCACGCCCACGACGGGCAAGAGGCCGAGCACCATGCCCACATTGAACACGATGTAGAACGCCACCATGCCGACCGCGCCTGCCGCCGCAAATCGCCCAAATGCGCTGGTGCACTTCATCGCAATGATGAGGCTCCAGCCGAGGATCACGGCCCAGGCGATCATCAGGCCCGTCGCGCCGAAGAAGCCAAGCTCCTCAGCAAGGACCGTGAGGATAAAATCGGTGTGCTGCTCGGGAATGTAGTCGAGCTTGGTTTGCGTGCCTTCAAGGTACCCCTTGCCGCGCCAGCCACCTGACCCTACGGCGATCTTCGCCTGCTCGATCTGGTAGCCGTCGCCAAGTGCATCGCTGCTTTCGCCTGCGATCTGCTCAAGAAACGTGTCAACGCGTTCGCGCTGATAGTCCTCAAGCACGTAGCTGTAGACCATCGGCACGCTGAGCACGCCCGCCAGCACGCCGCCTGCAATCACACGCCAGCCAAGCCCTGCCAGGAAAATGATGATGCCGCCCGCCGCCAGCAGGGTCAGCGTGGTGCCGAAATCGGGCTGCATGAAGATGAGGGCTGCGGGAACAAGCATCAGCAGAACCGCCGGCACATGACCGAAGAAGCCGACAGGGCCGCGCGCCATGGCGAGATGATAGTACCGCGCCAGCATCAGGACGAGCGACAGCTTCATGAATTCCGACGGCTGAATCGCAATCGGCCCGACGTCGAGCCAGCGCTGTGCACCGCCGCGCACGGAGCCAAACATCTCAACCCCCACAAGCAGGGCGAGACTGACGAGGTAGATCGGCAGGGCGAGCTTCGACCATACCGAGAGCGGCACGACGGCGAGGACCATCATCACCACGAACGCGATGCCAAAGCGGATGAGGTGGGCCATTGGCAACCCCGCCTCTGCGGGATTGTCATAGACCACCGAGAACAACATTCCCGTGCCGGTGATGGCGACGCCCGCGATGAGCAGGATCAGCGTCCAGGGCAGACCTGCCAGCTTCTCGCCGATCCCGACGCGTTGGCTACCTGCAACGCCCGAAGCGCTGCGCGTGGGCTGAGCTGCATAGTTGAACGTGCCCATCACAGCGCCCCCGGTTCGGTGGAATCGCCCCGCGAGGCGGTCTGCTGGGTCGGTGTCTTGCGGCTATCCCTGCGGATCGCTTCCGCAAGGATATCGCGTGCCACGGGCGCTGCGGCGGCCGATCCACCCCCGCCATGCTCGACGATCACGGAGACGGCGTATTGCGGGTTGTCGTGGGGCGCATAGCCAACGAACAGCGCATGGTCGCGCAGCTTCCGCTCAAGATCCTCGTTCGCAATCACGCCGCGTGCGCGTTCGGTCTGGGAAATGTAGCGGACCTGGGCTGTACCGGTCTTGCCCGCCATGAACACACCGCCGAGGCCAAGATCGCCAGACCTGCGCGCTGTGCCGCCCCACTCACCCGTGACGGCAAACATGGCGTCCTGCATGCGCTTGATGTGCTCAGGATTGAGTGGCTGTTGGGTGTCCTTGAACCGGCCCTCGCGCTCGTCAGCACTGACGCGCAAATCCGGACCGTTATGGATCATGTTCGGATTGAGCACGGAGCCCCCACGGGCGATGCGCGCCGTCATCACAGCCAGTTGCAGGGGCGTTGCGGACATGTAGCCCTGGCCAATGCC
>JBCBGD010000197.1:0-5122 GCA_038527085.1 Pseudomonadota bacterium
CCGGAAACGCCCTTCATGCAGCCCGGCGACACGGTGCGTATCGAGATGATGGATGGCGAGGGCCACTCCATCTTCGGCGCGATAGAACAGACGGTGGAGGCGGCCTGAGGCCATGGCAAGCAAGATCTATCCCGACGCGGCTGCAGCCCTTGAGGGCGTCCTGTTCGACGGCATGACGATTGCCGCGGGCGGATTTGGCCTCTGCGGCATTCCTGAGCTCTCCATCGCCGCGATCCGCGAGGCGGGAACGAAGGATCTGACCTTCTATTCCAACAATGCGGGCGTGGACGATTTCGGGATCGGCCTACTGCTGCAAACACGCCAGGTGAAGAAGATGTGCTCGTCTTATGTGGGCGAAAACGACACGTTCATGCAGCAATATCTGTCGGGGGAGTTGGAGCTTGAGTTCAATCCCCAAGGCACCCTGGCTGAGCGGATGCGTGCGGGCGGCGCGGGCATTCCCGGCTTCTACACCAAGACAGGCGTCGGCACCGTCATCGCAGAAGGCAAGGAGCACAAGGAGTTTGACGGCGAAACCTACATCATGGAGCGCGGCATCTTCGCTGACCTCGCCATTGTGAAAGCCTGGAAAGCCGACACCACGGGCAATGCAATCTTCCGCAAGACGGCGCGCAACTTCAACCAGCCCGCCGCGACATGCGGCAAGGTCTGTGTGATGGAGGTCGAGGAGATCGTGGAGCCGGGCGAGCTCGACCCCGACGCCATCCACCTGCCAGGCATCTATGTCCACCGCCTGATCCAGGGCAAGCACGAGAAGCGCATCGAGCAGCGCACCACCCGTTCAAAGGAGGCCTGAGCCATGCCCTGGGATCGTAATCAGATGGCCGCGCGCGCCGCGCAGGAATTGCAGGACGGGATGTACGTCAACCTTGGCATCGGCATTCCGACGCTGGTGGCCAACCACATTCCGGAAGGCGTGAATGTCACCCTGCAAAGCGAGAATGGCATGCTCGGCATGGGGCCGTTCCCGTTTGAGGGGGAGGAAGACGCCGACCTCATCAATGCTGGCAAGCAAACCATCACAGAGCTGCCCCACACGGCCTATTTCGACAGTGCGACCAGCTTTGGCATGATCCGTGGCGGCAAGATCGCGATGGCGATCCTCGGCGCCATGGAAGTGGCGGAGAATGGCGATCTCGCGAATTGGATGATTCCTGGCAAGCTGGTCAAAGGCATGGGCGGAGCGATGGACCTCGTGGCCGGTGTGGGCCGCGTCATCGTGGTGATGGACCACACCAACAAGCGCGGGGAAACCAAGCTCTTGAAGGAATGCACCCTGCCCCTCACAGGCCAAGGCGTCGTCGACAGGATCATCACCGATCTGGGTGTGTTTGACGTCGTGGATGGTGGGCTCACGATCGTTGAGCTGGCACCGGGCGTGGAGCGGGCCGAAGTCGAGGCGAAGACAGAAGCCGCGCTGGTGTCCTAGCAAGCATACCTAATGCAGAGCGGTTGACGCGAGCGGCCTCGAGGTTCCAAAACGCCTGAAGTGTCGCGGCCTCTGTCCGCGGAGCCGGAGCCACCCATGAACACGTTCTTGTCCGAATTTGCCCCCCGCCCACCTGACCCGCTGCTTGGCATATCCGAAGCGCTGAAGGCCGACCCGCGGGACGGCAAGGTCGATCTCGGCGTCGGCATTTACAAGGACTCCGATGGCAACACACCAATCCTCGGCGCTGTGAAAGCTGCAGAGAAACTGATCCTCGAGCGCCAGACAACGAAAGCCTATGAGGGCCCGCGCGGCAATGCTGGCTTTTGCGCCGCGATTGAGAAACAGGTGTTCGGCGACCAGTCCGAGGCGCTCTCAGAAGGGCGCGTGGCAAGCTTCACCGCGCCTGGTGGATGCGGCGCGATCTTCCTGGCCATGAGCCTGGCCGCGCGCGTCAGCCAGGAAGGCCGCGTCTGGATCTCCTCTCCTTCCTGGCCCAACCACCTGAACCTCGCCGCTGCTGCCGGGCGGGAAGCGCTTGGATACCCCTATGTCGACGCCGAAACGGGGACGGTTGCCTTCGAGGAGATGATGGATGCCCTGCGCCATGCCCGCGCTGGCGACATCGTCATCATCCAGGGGCCCTGCCACAACCCGACAGGTGTCGATCTCGACCTTGAACAATGGGCCTATCTCGGCGATTTTTGTGCGCGGCAGATGCTGTTTCCTCTCATCGATGTGGCGTATCACGGCTTTGGCGATGGGCTGGAGGCAGACATCGAGGGCGTGCGCGCCTTTCTTGCCGCGTGTCCCGAAACGATGACTGCCTACTCGTGCTCAAAGAATTTCGGACTGTACCGCGAGCGAGCGGGCTGTTTCCTGCTTCAAGCAGAGACAGGCGCGGCGGCTGCGGCGGCGGCCAGCCATGTCGCCGAGATTGCTCGGGCGGTTTACTCGATGCCGCCCGCCCACGGCGCGGCCATTGTCGAGACGATCCTGACCGATGAGGCGCTCACCGCGCAGTGGCGCGAAGAGCTCGGCGCGATGCGCGATCGCATGCAGCGCCTGCGGAATGACTTCGCCGCGGCGCTGGAAAGGGCCACGGGATCGGATGCGTTTGCAGCCCTGGCGCGCCAGAATGGCATGTTCTCCATGCTTCCTTTGCAGGGCCCCGTGACAGAGATGCTGCGCCTGCAATTCGGCATCTACATGCCTGGCTCCGGCCGCATCAATATTGCCGGCCTGCCCGAAGACGGGCTGGAGACACTGGCAGGCCAGATGGCGCCGTTTTTGACCGCGGCGCTCGCCCAACACGCTGCGGCGGCCAGCCAGGCCTGAGCCAGCCACCGCTTCAGTCTCCGTGATGTGACGGGCGCCTGCGGCCCGCCAGGATCATCAGCGCGACAAATCCGATTGAAGTCCCCTGGGAGGAGAAAACCTCGAGCATCGACGCGAAAAACCATGTGCGCGTTGTATCCGCCGGTCCGTCGTCACGTTCGCTGAGTGAAGCCACCTTGAGATTTGCCAGTTCTGCGCGGGCAGTCTCGATCCGGCCCTCCAGATCGGCGCGTCGACGCGCCTGGCCAAGCTCGTCCAGCGCCAGTCTGTAGGGCCGCTCATCGGTGCGCCCGACCCGCTCCACCTCTGCGATGTATGCCTCGAGCCCTTCCACAGAGCGAATGTCGCTGGGAAGCGCGTCCAACTGGCCGCGCCAATCCTCGATCTGCACATCAAGGAGGTCCGCACGCGCGCCTGCTGCCGCCGCTATTTCCTGGCGGCCGTCAGACTGATCTTCCATGTACATCTGTGTGCCGACGAGACTTGTGGCTGCCCCGGCCAGCGCGATCAAGCCGGCGCGTGCGGCCTCCCCGAAGCGGCGATTGGCGCCGTGCCAGTAGGCAAAGGTGAAGCCACCGAAACTGCAAACGCATGCGATGATCCCGGTCCATGCCCAGACCCGCGATTGCAGCGGGTCGTCCACCATGGCGCCGAAGGCGAGGAAGTTCGCAAAGCCGGACATGGCCGCTGCCAGCAGGCCCACTGCAAGGAATACAAGCGACAACAGCGCGATGATGATTTTCTCGCCGAGATGGGACGATGGCTCCAAAGTGGCGGTATGTGACCGGGGCACAGCTTCGACGCGCTGGGCGGCAGAACTGACACTATTATGGCGATGGGATTGAGGTCCTGGCACGTCAGGCCTTGCACCAGTGACATGCGCGCCGACATCTGGTTCAGGCCCGCTTCGCGCCTGCTCCGACTCAGCCTGAGAGTCAGCTTTCTGGGCTTCGCTCATCGCTTGAGCAGGCCCTTGGAGCACACGCCCGGCAGCCATGGCGACTTCGCCTGGCACCTTCAACCGCTCGCAATCATGGGTGGAGCAGCGGATCTCCTCAGTCTCGAAATCCACTGTCAGGGTTTCACACCCACAGTCTGGACACGCCAGGCCGGTGATCTCGCCGTCATCGTTCTGGGTGTCGAAGCCACGCTCTTTCAAGCGCAGAATGGCCCTTTCGAATTCCGACTTCTCGACCGCGCCCATCCCCGCACCCCTGCGAATGTTCCTATTTTGTACGCAATCGAGTTTTATCTTGCAAGTGGAAATATCAGACGTCTCGCCCTCCGCGTCTGAATCGTAACGCGCGCTTATAGTCCGGCGCAGCGAGAATGGGCGAATTGTCCCGCTTGCGCGGCGCGGCGCTGTTGTTAAAGCTTGTGAAACGCTGGCAGAGCACGATCTGAGAAAACTGGCTAAACGCCATCAAGACCCACTTGGAGAAACCGACCCCGATGACGCCACGATCCATAGCGATCCCCAAAAGCTGGGACACTTTCGATTTCTCGAGCCTGTTTTCGGCGTTCCTTTATCCCGCCCTTGGCCTCGCCGTCCTGATCACGATGATCATTTTGGGCGCTGCCCTGGAGAGCCTGTCCCTGCACTGGTGGTATCTGCCGGTCGGCCTGGCCGTGGTGGCAGCCAGCGTCGTGGTCTGCAATATGGGCATTGGCCCGCTTCACAGGATCATCCAGCACAGGGCCGGTGAGCTGCGCGCGCCAGGCCAGGTGGTGACAATGATCAACCTGATGATCGCCATGCAGGGCGAGGTGAAAGCCTGGGTGAACTACCACTCCCAGCATCACCGCTTCTCAGACAAGCCCGGTGATCCGCACAATCCATTTGAGTCCAAACGCTGGGCCTGGGTTGGCTGGATCTTGTTTCGTGACGCCAAGGACATGGCGCGGCCAATGCCCATGTGGCTGAAGAACCAACCCATCATCATGTGGATGGACAACCACTATATGAAGCTCTCCTTCGTGCTGCATTTCGTTTTGCCCGCGGTGATCTACGCCATCGTGTGGGCAGCTGGCGGCTCGCTCGTGCTGACGGCGATCCTGCACGCCTGTTTCGTCATCGGTCGCGCGCTTCAGTTCCATGCCACGACCTATGGGATCAACGTGTTGGGGCATCTCAAGACACCCGTTTGGGCCGATCACCTGATTGGCCTGCTCACGGGCGGCGAGGCCTTCCACGACCACCACCATGACGAGCCCCAAAGCGCGCTCCACCGCCCGCGCAAGGGCCTCTGGAATCGCGTCGTCGATTATAACGGCACGGCGCTTCTGATCATGGAGAAGATCGGTTGGGTGAAAAACCTGAAGATCGCGCCTCAG
>JBCBGD010000198.1:0-5110 GCA_038527085.1 Pseudomonadota bacterium
ATCCCACCAAGGGCGAGAACCGAGAGGGCCGAGAAGCTGGCCAGAAGAGTGTTTCGCGATGACACGCCCATATTGGGTCTCCTGCAGAATTCCCGGCCCACGAAGCAGCATCCATGCCGATTTTCGCTTCCGGGGCGAAAGGGAGGCCGCGTTAAGGAGGGAATTCAACTTCGGGGATGTGGAGGCGAATGGCGCGCGGATTGCGAAGTGCCCGCCAGTCCCAACGCACCCGCAAAGAGGTGCGGCCCAAGATAAAGCGGAGTTCGACTCGATGCTGGAACGTACAGCGCACCCCAACACGCGCACCATGCTGGAAGCCTGGCGCAGAATGGAAACCTCACCCTATGATTCTGTTGCGGCCAATCCTATCATCGGGGAACCCTCTGCGCTGATCGGCAACATATTCGTGCTGCGCGAGGGGTCTGGCGGGTGCTGGCTGTTCCGCACCGCAGGCGAAGCGCTGTCTGGCTATTTCGGCAAAAATGTCTGCGACCAGGACTTCCTTGATCTCTGGATGGGCTCGGACCGCGGCCTGGCCCAGTCGGTCGCAGAAGCCGTGATCGCAGAGCGCAGCCCGGGCGTGATCCGCGCGCGCGGGGAGACATTGACGGGCGGCGTCCTGCAGGTGGAAATCGCCGTTGCGCCCCTGCCCCACCGCCCCGGCATGGCCCGCCGCCTGCTCGGACACTACCAGCCGCTTGGCGGGGAAAAGCTCATCGAATCGCGCCCGATCTGGCGTCACGCGATCACTGAAATCCACGCGCCCCAGCGCCAGACCAAGCGCAAGCGTCCGCACCTGCAACTGGTCTCCAGCCGCGACTGACACTCTTACCATTCAATACATTTCATGAGTTTCGAGGGGCCTTGTCGGCCCTTTTTATTTTGGATTGCGGTACAATGCTGGTTGGTGGCAGTGCACTCTCACCAAGCCTTTCAAACGCGAACTGGGGCTTCGCTTTCCTGTGCGACGCCTGATCCGCCGCATTCGCGAACGGCATAGTCAACGGCCCGCGCGGTGAGGGCGAGCACTGTGAGCGTCGGATTCTGGAAGCCCTGCGAGGGGAAGCTCGACGCGTCGGTGAGGTAGAGGCCCGGCATGTCCCAGCACTGATTGTGAGGATCCAGAACGGATGTGTCCGGAGCAGAGCCCATGCGGGCTGTGCCGCATTCGTGGGCTGAAATGCCCGGCGTCGCCGGCGCCTCGCCCTTCGCACTGAGCTCTGCGCCAGCCACATCAGCAAGTTCCCGCAAGGCCTTGCCCATGGACGCGGCAAGGGTGCGTTCGCGCGCGCTCAGACTGCTTTCAATGTGCAGGATCGGCAGGCCGATCGCATTCTTGCGGGTGGGGTGCAGCCGAATGTGGTTGTCTGCGCGCGGCGTCATCTCGCCAAAGGCGACGGCGGTAAACCAGGACCGCGCGCCATCGCCCGGTGTCTGGTAGAGCTGGATGCCATAACCGCGGTGGCCGAATGTGTCGCCCTCCATGGCGCGGTCGAACCGCGGCAGGAACAGGCAGCGCCCATCTTCCGGCGGCTCTGGGTCTCCGGCGAGCTTGCCGCCAATGCCTTCAACCTTCACCAGAACGTGGTCCATCAAATTCTTGCCTAGGACGCCGCTGCTCGCGCCAAGCCCGTCAGGCGCATGGCTTGATCCGCTCAGCATCAGGAGCCGTGTCGATTCCAGAGGCGAGGCGCACACGAACACGATGGGTGCACGGGCTTCGCGCACGGCCTTTGTGCGCGGCTCGATCCAGGAGACGCCCGCCGCGTTTCCATCTGCGTCAGACGGGATTTGCCTCGCGACTGCGCCGCGCCTGCACCACAGATTGCCAGTAATCGAGGCGGCGCCAAGGCTTTCCATCGGCGCGGCGTAACGCCCGGCCGTGACACGTGCCCGATTGAATCGGCCAATGACGGCGGTCTTCAGGTCTTCTTCGGCCTCGGTCAGGCACAGAGGCCGCGAGATTTCGCTGTCAGGGACGCTATCGATACCGTCCCTTGCCCCTGCCAAGTCCAGCCATGGTTCGACCCGACCATACCAGGGGTCCAGTTCGCCGGGCGCAAACGGCCAGGGCGGCGACAGGCCATCCTCAGGTGCAAACTCGCGCTCTGCAAATCTGTAATACTGGCGCCCATGGCCCGGCACGCGGACGCGCCCGCCGACCGCATGGGTGCGCAGCCAGGCATAGGGCTTGTCCTCCGGCGTCTCATAGGGGTTGTCGATGTCGTCGACAAACGCCGCCGGGTCGCGCTCCCAGGCATAGCAGTTTGTCTGCACGGGCTGGCGGACTTTGCCGAGCGCCTTCAGAGCCTGGCGACCCTTGTAGATTACGCGCGGCGGCAGGACACGCAGGGCCGCCGGATTGGCCAGGGTCGAGACAAGACCGCTCGTGGCCCGCCGAAGCGGTGCGCGCGTGACAGGCGGCGTCCACCCCGCGTCGATCACCAGTGTCTGCAGGCCCGCTTCGCACAGGAGCCGCGCCGCCAGTCCGCCAGATGCGCCTGCGCCCACCACAATCGCATCGAACTGGCCAGAGCGCGCGATCACCTCATCTGTCGTGCGCGCTTCGGCCTGTGCGAGGGTGGGGTATTTTTTGAACATGCTTTGACTTTGATGTGTCGCCGTCTGGCACCGCGATTGCTGTGAACCTTGCCATGTGCAGCCCATATGCCAAAGCGCGACGTATGGCAGAGTCGGTTGGAGGCCGAAGCCGGTGACCCAGGTGCATAGACCGAAAAGCTCGCGCCTTGGCTTCGGCACGGGTGCATTCAGTGGCCGCGGTGACCGGGCAAACCAGATCAAGCTGATCCATGCGGCGCTGGATGCAGGCATCACTCACATCGACACGGCGCGCCTTTATGGTGATGGCACGGCGGAAGGGATCGTCGGTGAGGCCATCAAGGGACGCCGCCAAAACGTCTTCCTCGTCAGCAAGGCAGGCATTGAGCCGCCCGTGAATGGAAATATCCGCCGCGCCATGAACAAGGCGTTGTCCTTTGGCCGAAAACTGCCAGGCGGTACGGGCGTGCTTCCCGCGCCGCAGTGGAATGAGCCGGCCTTTGGCAGGTTCGACACGGCGTATCTGCGTTCCAGCCTCGAGACATCGCTCCGCGCACTGAAGACCGACCATCTCGACCTGTTTCTCCTGCATGAGGTGGATGCCCAGCATCTTGCATCAGGCGACGTCATTGACGCGCTGGAGCGCTGGAGCCGCGAAGGTCTCTTCGCAAGCTACGGCATCGCCTCGACGCGGGACCAGACCAGGCGCATCCTTGGCGCGGGTTCAGCGCCGCTTCCCGCCATCCAGACCGACCTTACTGCGTTCACGGATGACCCGCTCGATCTTTTGAAAGACAACCGCCTCGTGGTGACGCATTCCTGGCTCGGCAGGCCGCTGGCCAGGTTCCAAAAGGCATTTGAGGTTGACCCGAAGCTCGCGGAAAAAGCCGGGCGCTGTCTCTATGCGGACGTTCGCAGGCCCCATAGGCTGGCGCGCTGCCTGCTTGAACATGCCCTGAGCGCCAATCCGGACGGCCAGGTGTTGTTCACGACGTCTAAGACTGAGCGGATCGAGAAGATGGCCGCCGTCGCGGAGCGCCCGCGCATGACGCCGCAACAGTTAAGCACCCTCGGCTCCGTGGTTCAGAGGATCCGCGAGATCGAGGCAGAAATGGCCTGATTGCCCTTTGCAGGCTATCGCTGGAACAGGGTGACCCGCGTCTGGGGCTCTTCGAGAATCGTGTAGTCGGCCGCCTTGCCGCGGATCAATTGCTCGCCGACCGCGTCGAATCCCAGTGCTTCCAGACCCTCGATGATCTCGGTTTCCCGGCCAGCTGGACAGGAGGGACGAATGAATATGACCTGATCGTCCTGATCCAGCGCGCCTTCAAGGCCACCCTCGATCAGCCAGCCACCGCCGAGTTCAGCATCTATTTCTGAAGCCTCCGCTGCGCGCAGCCATGTCATGGTGCGCCGTGCGGCCTGCCAATAGTCAGGCCCCTGATAATCGATGACGTCACCTCGGCGATAGAACAGCGTGCGCCCGTCGCGTCGGTTCTCCCAGGCAGCCGCGCTGTGAAAGTGGATACAGGTGAGCGCAGGCGCGTCTGAGAAGCCTTGAGCAGCAGCAAACTCGAACCCACCGCGATAGTCCTCCGGCTTGATGTGATGGCGCAGTTCGATGACGGACGAAGCGAGGCTTGCGGCGACGAGAACACCGGCGACTCCCGTTGCGAGAAGGCGCGGCTGCAATCGCGACAGGGCATAGCCGGCCCCAAGTGTGAGCGGGATGATGGCGGGCAACAAAACCTTGTTGGCGAGCAAGGGCTGGCGCAGGTGCAGCGCGAGGATAATCAGTGGAAAGAGTACCAAGAGTGAGGCGAGCGTGATCGCCAGGCCGCGGCGGTCGCTGATCCACGCAATCGGCACGGAGAGCGCGGCTGCGCCATAGAACAGTGCCTCGAACAGGATCGACGGCCCACCCACGCCCGGAAAGCCAGTGATGTTCCGGTAGAACCACTGGATATCGAGGGGCGAGTTGTCTCCTCCGAGTCCTGGGAACGTGCCGGACGCGCCCGGCAAGGCGATCAGCCAAGGCAAGGTCAGCACAAAGAGGATAAGGTTGCGCACCAGCCACTCGCGCGCGAACTGGACCGATCCACCCGCCAGAATCCCCGCGCCAAGGCTGGAAAACCCGATCAACCCCATGACAATCAGGCCGAGCGCATGACTGTAGATCGCAAAGAAGCCACCAATGACGTACAGCGCAGCATAGATGCGCGCGCCGTAAAGGTTCGGTCGCGCGTGACCGACACCGCCCCAGAGCGCCAGAACCAGGCCAAAAATCAGGTACGGATACATCCGCGCATCCTGGCTGTAGTAGATATGGCCCGTGGCAAAGGCGAACAGCAGCCCACTGATAATCGCCGCGCGCGCATTGGCGATGTCGCGCGTGGCGAGCGCCATGGCCGCCACTGAAAGCGAGCCAAAGAGCGCGGCGGGTACGCGCGCATGATCCGGGTCCGGTGTAATATTGTGCCAAAGGTGCTGTATCACCCAGGTCAGGTTCGGATGATTGTCGATGTTGCCCCAGACAATCGTGGCGAGGTCG
>JBCBGD010000199.1:0-5095 GCA_038527085.1 Pseudomonadota bacterium
TGGATGTGCCTGCGCCCCTTGATGAGATTGTCGAGGATCAGGGTGTGAAGATCCTGGTCGATGCGAAGGCGGTGCTCTTCCTGCTAGGGTCCCAGGTGGACTACGAAACGACGCTTCTGCATGAGAAGTTCGTGTTCAACAACCCAAACCAGACCGATGCCTGTGGCTGCGGCGAGAGCGTCACCATCCTGCCCGCTATCCAGGCATAATTTGTAATAGATATTACGATTTTAATACGATTCGTTCAAATGAACGGTAGCATTGACATTTCAGCGAATCGTACTTCAGAACGAAGAGCCGCTCAAACGTACGAATGTGTCGAAGGCGTATTCGGGCCGCAGCCGGGCGCAAGCACACAGATGGTGCGCGGGTTTCTAGGGGAGATTTTCGAGGATCAAGCGTTCTGTCGCGCGCGCCGTCGCTCTTCCAAGGCGGCGAAAGCAGATTGCCTTGGCGCTGCATAAGGGTCCACGCCGAGGGCTTCGGCGGTATCGACCGTGAGATACCCCACGGCAAGACCGTTGGCTCTTTGGAATGCTTCCATCGCGCGTAGGGTCCTCGGGCCAAACGCGCCATCCACGAGGGTGGGATAGCCAGCATCCGTCAATGCGCCTTGCAGTTCGGCCACCTTGAAGGGTGTCGTATTCGTTTCGCAGAGAACCTCTGCCCAGGTTAGCTCCCCGCCACCCACGACCACTTCTGTCTCGATGGTCTCATAAACCGCAGGAACGATGACGCGGCGTTCTTGGGCGGGTTCGACAAGGACACGCATCTGGCGGTCCTCGTAGACCGCAGGAATAATCTCTTCCTCATACCGCGCAGGTTCGACCACGACTTCCTTGCGCACGGTTTCATAGCGCGCAGGGATAATGCGCTCTTCAAGGCGCGGCGGGGCCACCATGCGGCTGCGGGTGATGGTCTCGACCTTCGCAGGCTCAATGACGCGGCAAAGCACCTCTCCCGTGGCGATCTCGCCATCGGTTGCGGTCTCATTGCCCGTCCCTGCAGCGCCGCGGCCATACAGCCCCGTGCCTGGCTTCCACACCACTCGCTCCGGTTCGACTACAACGGTCTCGGTGTATGTATCGAATTGTGCCGGAACGACAAAGCGCTCGATGGTCTCGGGCTGAACGAGAACCCGCTCTTCTACAATCTCGGTCACCGCAGGGATCAACCGGTAGCGTGACGTCGCCTCCTTCACGAGCACACGCTGGGACACTGTCTCGTAGATGGCGGGAACGACCTCGATTTCGAAGGTTTCCGGCGAAACAAGCACGTCCTCAATGACGGTGCGGGTCACTTCGGGAGAGAGAATACGCGCAAAACACTGGCCGTCTTCAGACGCCGGCGGGAACTGCGCAGAGGACTGCGCGACAGACAATGGCGCGAGAAACAGCGCCGAAATGATCAAGGCGAATAGGCGAACCATCACGTCCAACTCTTACGGTGTCGTAATGACGTATGGCGTGGAACAGAAACAGCGTAAAGAGAAAATTCCCAAGAATTACATGAATTTAGCGGAAAACAGCTCAAAAAGCCCGATTTTCGCTTTCACCTGAAACGCGCCTATTTTCGTGCGCCACGCGACCCTGCGCCGGACAATCTCGCGAAAAAGTAGAAAAGCGTGGAGCGCGTACTGGATTAGCCAGAATGTCATGATACTGTTTCGTTCAACTGGACGACAATACCTATGACCAAATCCGAAACACGGCGGGGGGAAGCACGCGACGACATCGTCAGGAGCGTACTCGAAATAATCGCAGAAAACGGCATCGAAAGCGTGACCCACCGCTCTGCTGCGGCAAAAACCGGCGTTTCGCCCGGCACCGTAACCTACCATTTCTCCACCCGGGATTCACTGATCGATGCAGCTTTAACCCAGTATGTGAGTGAATATCAGGCCGGATTGGCCGAAGCGGTCGCAAACCAGCCAATCCTGTCGCGCGAGGCATTGGTCCGTTTTCTCGTCGGTACAACAGCGCTGCATCCTGAGAATCTGACCCTGTCGATCATAGAGGCCGAGATGGCCCTGCTTGCCCAGCGCACGGGCCGGCTCGCAGGGGTGCTGCAGGCCTGGCAGAGATCGATGGAGCCGATCCTCTCAGAAGTGCTTGAAGCGATCGGCGTGTCGAAACCTGTCGAGGCGGCCCGCACCATGGTTGCGGTGTGCCGCGGGACAGAGTTCGAGGTGATGGCCAGGGGCGTGGAGATCGACCAGGAAACGCTCCAGGCTCGGCTCGAAGCCGTCTTGAGCGGGCTGATGGCCTAGGGCTTTGAGCGAAGGCGCTTGATCGTGCCGGAAAAGTTCAGGCACGGCGTTCCATCGCCGGTCACGATGCCGCGAACGAACACGAGCGAGCCGCCAGCGCGCAGAACTTCGCCGCGGGCCTCAATCAGCTCGCCTTCCTTTGGGCCTGCAAGAAACTCGCTGTTGAGTGCCACAGTCAGACCGTAAGCTCCGTCCATCGCATGGCTGGCGATGGCAAAGAGAGCAAAGTCAGCAAACGACAGCAGGCAACCGCCGTGGACGACGCCCGCGCCATTCATGTGTTTGCGCTGTGCCCTGAACGCCGCCACCGGCACGTCGTCTTCGAGCGTGAAATAGAAGGGGCCCACCGTTTCGGCCTCAAACGGCTCATCGTCCCAATAGGTCCATCCAGAGAACTCGCCCTCGGTCTCGTTTATGGCTGCCATTGCGTCATCTCCACACATCACTTTGCGGCACACCTTTAGTCGGCCACAGGGCGCGCGTATACTCGCCAGCAGAAAACGGAGGATGTGCCATGGCGTTCGATGCGGAGCTGCGCGCCCAGTTGATTGAAACCGTCTCGCGCTTTGTGAGTGAAAAGTGCGTCCCGATTGAGGGGAAAGTGGGCGATGAGGACCAGGTTCCCCCCGAAATCGTGGATGATATGCGGGCTTTGGGCCTTTTTGGCCTTGCTGTGCCGGAAGCCTATGGCGGGCTCGAACTGGACATGGAGACCGAGGTGCTTGTCGCTTTGGAACTCGGCAAGACCTCGCCAGCTTTCAGATCGGTGGTTGGGACCAATGTGGGAATCGGAAGCCAGGCGCTTGTCCTGTTCGGTACCGAGGCGCAGAAAACCCGCTGGCTCCCAGGCATCGCTTCTGGCGACCTGATCGCGAGTTTTGCGCTGACAGAGCCCGAAGCAGGCTCAGATGCCGGTTCTGTGCGCACGCGAGCTGAACGCGATGGCGACCACTACATCCTCAATGGCACCAAGCGATACATCACGAATGCCAACGTCGCCGACGTGTTCACGGTGATGGCTCGCACCGACCCAGACACGCCTGGCGGCAAGGGCGTTTCGGCGTTTGTCGTCGAGCGTGACACGCCTGGTCTCAGCGTCGGCCAACCCGAAAAGAAGATGGGCCAACAGGGCGCGCACATTTGCGATGTGATCTTCGAGGATGCGCGCGTGCCTGTCGAAAACCGCATCGGCGAGGAGGGCGAAGGTTTCAAGGTGGCCATGAGCGTGCTCGACAAGGGCCGTCTGCACATCTCCGCTGTGTGCGTCGGTGTCGCCGAACGCCTGATCAAGGAAATGGTCACCTACGCCCAGGAGCGAAAGCAGTTTGGCAAGCCGCTGATCGAGCACCAGCTGATCCAGGCGATGCTGGCCGACAGCCAGGCCGAGACCTATGCCGCCAAATGCATGGTACTCGACGCCGCGCGCAAGCGTGATGCTGGCGAGCGCGTGACCATGCTGGCCTCCTCCTGCAAGCTGTTTGCGGCCGAAATGGTCGGGCGTGTGGCGGACCGCGCGGTGCAAGTGTTCGGCGGCGCGGGTTATGTCAGCGACTATGGCATTGAGCGCTTCTATCGCGACGTGCGTATCTTCAGGCTGTATGAAGGCACTACACAGATCCAGCAGATCATTGTCGCACGCGAGCTGGCCCGCGCCGCCGAGCGGGGAGAGCTCTAGACATGTATGACGCACCAACAGCGAACGCTGCCGATCTTGGTATGGACAGTCACCGCCTGGCGATGATCCCGGAGTATTTCCAGACCCGCTACATCGACACCGGGAAGCTGCCTTGCGTCGCCACGCTGGTCGCGCGGGGCGGCGAGGTTGTTCACGAAGCTTATCGCGGCACGACCCATATGGGCGGAGAAGGCAAGGCCATCGGACCCGACACCATCTTCCGCATCTATTCGATGACCAAGCCGGTCACATCTCTTGCGGCTGTCATGTTGCTGGAGCAGGGCGACCTCAGGCTCGACCACAAGGTGTCGCGCTACATTCCGGAATTCGCTGACGTCCGAGTCTGGGATGGCGGCACGCTCAATGACTACAAGACCAAGCCGCCTGAGCGAGAGATCGAGATTCTTGATCTGTTTCTCCATACGTCTGGGCTGACCTATGGCTTCCTGTTCCAGCACGAAGTCGACGCGCTCTACAGGCGCGAAAAAGTCATGCAAAATGTCGAAACTTTGGAAGAGATGTGCGCGCGTCTCGCGACGTTCCCGCTGGTGTTTTCCCCAGGCACCCAATGGAATTATGGCCACTCCACGGACATTCTGGCGCGCGTTGTTGAGGTCGTTTCCGGACAGACGCTGGATGCGTTCTTCCGCGAGCGGATTTTCAATCCTCTAGGCATGTCAGATACCGACTTTTTTGTGCCGGAAGACAAGATCAGTCGGCTGACAGCTTGCTACCAGAAAAACCCGCTCGACGGATCGATTTCGCTTCAGGATGAGGCCGGGGCTGGAACCAAGCAATATGCCAGTCAGCCCATTCTGCTGAATGGCGGTGGCGGGCTTGTCTCCACGATGGGCGATTATCTGAAGTTTTGCCAGTGTCTCCAGAATGGCGGCCGGCTTGGCAGCGCGCGGCTCATCAGCCCCAAAAGCTGGGAATTCATGTCGATTAACCACCTGCCAGGTGGGGCGACCATCAAAAAGATGGGCGATAGAACCTTCAGCGAGGCGCGCATGGAGGGCAATGGCTTCGGCCTTGGCGGGTCGGTAATCACCAATGTCGCCGAAACGCTCCAGCCGGGCAGTGTGGGCAGTTTCAGCTGGGGCGGTCTCGCAAGTACCTATTTCTGGATTGATCCGATGGAGGATCTCATA
>JBCBGD010000200.1:0-5091 GCA_038527085.1 Pseudomonadota bacterium
GCGTGCGCAGACCGGACTCTTCTTCTTTGACGAAGAGGTGTACATCACTTCCAAGTCCTTCGACTCCCTGGCACCTGGACAGCCGCTCAACGGCCAGGCGACCCGCCAGCAGGACACCCAGGCCTTCGGTATCTTTGCATCTGTCTCCTATGACCACACCGACCGACTGACATTGTCCGCAGGCGCGCGCTGGAGCGAAGACGAAAAAGACTTCACCGCAGAGCGCACCATTGGGCCGTTCGGCTCCGGCGCGATTGGCCCACTGTCTGAGTCTGTTAAAGACGATGAGGTGAGTTGGGATGTGTCGGCCACCTACGAGGTGAACGAGGCCGTCAACGTCTATGGCCGGATCGCGAGGGGCTTCCGCTCGCCATCGGTCCAGGGCCGCCTGGTCTTCGGAAACGAGCTCTCCTCAGCCGACTCCGAGACGGTGGTTTCCGTGGAAGGCGGCGTGAAGTCTGAGCTATTCGACAATCGCCTGCGTGCGAACTCCAGCGTTTTCTTCTATGAGATTCAAGACCAGCAGCTGACGATCGTTGGCGGGCTTAACAACACCGTGGCCCTGTTCAATGCCGACGAAGGCCAGGGGTATGGTTTCGAGGCCGACATCGAAGCGATCCCGACGGACAATCTCCTGATCACCGCTGGCGTGTCATACAACCACACAGAAATCCGGGATGACGTTCTCGTTGCCCCCGGTTGCGGCGCGCCGTGCACCATTCTTGATCCAGAAGTCTTTGACGGCGCTGGCAATTCTCTTGGCTTCAATATCTCCGGCAACAGCTTCCCGAATGCGCCGGAATGGATCGGTAACGTGACCGCGCGCTATTCGATCCCAATGCCGGGTGGTGAGCTGTATGGCTACACCGACTGGGCCTACAAGGGCGACACGAACTTCTTCCTCTATGAGAGCGTCGAGTTCGGCCAGGACGGGTATTGGGAGGGCGGCCTGCGCCTCGGATACGCCTCCGACCTCGGCTACGACGTGTCAGTGTTTGGCCGTAACATCACCGACGAGGAAGCCCTTACCGGCGGCATCGACTTCAACAATCTGACGGGCTTTGTGAACGAGCCCCAGACATTTGGCGTGGAGCTTGCTTACGATTTCTAGCAGATCGGCGAGCAAGCCCATCCCCAGCCTCAAGGACGGCAATCGGGAGCCAACCTGAGGCAGACATTGACCCCGCTGTGCGCTGAGCATGGCGGGGTTTTTGATGGGGCGGTCAGCCAGACGAGGACTTTCCAAGGGGCAGCGGATCGCCCGACGGCTCCCAGAAGACATGTGCCATCTCGGGAAACAGGTCTGTCGTGATCGCGCGCAACTCCTCTTTTTCCGCCAGGCTCAGCTCATTCTGCCAGCTGTGCAGGCGCTCCTCGGTACCTGCCATGTGGCGCGATGCAGAGGTCACCGGGCTGACGCGCGCAGGGTCGGGCCTGGCCTTGAGATCAAAGCCCAAGGTGGACAGAGCAGTCGTGAGACTTGCCTGCCGGGTCAGCAGGTCGCTGTAGGAGATCTCAAGGACACGCGACCCGTCATCTGCCTGCGCCGCAAGGTGGGCAGAGCGCTCGCTGAGGGCCCAAAGGGCCGCCACGCGGCGTAGGGGCGAATAATCGTTTGCCAGAAGCTGTTGGCGGATGCTTCGGATTTCCGGCGGCTCATCCGCTCGAACCTCGCCGTAGAGGCGCTCAAGGCTGAAATCATCGACCGACCAATCCCAGTCGACACTCTTCAAGCTGGCATAGACGGCACCGGGATGGCGGCGCACATGGATGAACTTCGCCGTAGTGTTGGCGATCATGTCATTGAGGAGAAATCCGGCGCGGGTGAATTTCGAGACGGTCCGCGTGCGAAACGCCTCCATCGGGGACGTGCGGCAGAAGAAGGCAAACCCCGTGTGGCCGCGCCCGTTCAATGCCGCCTCAATGATGACCGACGCTTTCTTGCCGAGATCGGCCGTCGATAGCGGCATGTACATTTCCCGGTCGGCCTGGTGCGCGGAAAAGGGGCGGTCGGCCCAGAAATTTCCCGAGCTTGGCGCAAGCGGTTCGAATATGGTCTTGGCGCCTATGGCATAGGCCGCCTGCTGCAGGATCCAGGTCGTGCCGCTGCGCCAGAATCCCGTGACCACCAATTTCTCGCTGACCAGCGGCACCATGGCCAAATCAATGGCCCGATGCACGATTTTCTGGGCGCGGTCTGGGAGCGGCACGGGAATTTTTCCTTGTGGAGATGCGCCGCCAAGGCCATCGGGAGTTCAGTCGCCAGAAT
Source organism: Pseudomonadota bacterium (assembly GCA_038527085.1). Lineage (GTDB taxonomy): Bacteria > Pseudomonadota > Alphaproteobacteria > Caulobacterales > Hyphomonadaceae > UBA5336. The sequence continues at coordinate 2,270 of JBCBGD010000200.1, forward strand.
GTCTTCTGGCGCAATCTAGTCAATCTTCTGGACTGCGTTTGGGGAACCCTCAGATCGCCTTTCAACTGTTTGGCGAATTTCTGACACAGCGCGCGCGTCGCGGCTTTCCTTGTTTCGACCGCTCGCGCTACACTGGCGCACAACGACAAAAACAGGGAGGCCCGCAGGCATGGATTTCGATATCCCAAAGGAGATCGCCGACTATCTCGATGAACTGGATGCGTTCATCGAGGCGGAAATCAAACCGCTCGAAGAGGCCGACGACAATATCCGCTTCTTTGACCACCGCCGGGAGTGGGCGCGTACCGATTTCGACAATGGCGGTCTGCCGCGACCCGAATGGGAGGCGCTGCTGAAGGAAGCCAAACGGCGCGCCGATGCGGCGGGGCACCTGCGATATGCCTTGCCCAAGGCCTATGGCGGGCAGGATGGCACCAACCTCGGCATGGCGATCATCCGCGAGCATCTGGCCCGCAAGGGCCTCGGCCTGCACAACGACCTGCAGAATGAACACTCCATTGTCGGCAACATGCCGCAAATCCTGATGCTGCGAGACTTTGCGCGCGAGGATCAAGAGCACCTCGTCGAAGACGCGCTCGCAGGGCGCTTCATCGCCACGTTTGGACTGACCGAGCCCGAGCATGGCTCTGACGCCACCCACATGGACACGCGCGCAGTCCGAGAGGTTCGCGATGGCGTCGATGGCTGGCGCATCAATGGCGAGAAGATGTGGACCACGGGCATGCATGTCGCGACCCACATGATGTGTTTTGCGCGCACGTCTGGCGATGATGGGGACGCGCGCGGCATCACCTGCCTGTTGGTGCCCGCTGACGATCCGGGCGTCGTGATTGAGGAATATCTCTGGACCTTCAACATGCCGACCGACCATCCGCGCGTGTCGATCAACGATGTGTGGGTGCCTGACAGCGCCGTGTTTGGCCCGCCGGAAGGCGGACTCGCCCTGGCCCAGCATTTCGTCCACGAAAACCGCATCCGCCAGGCCGCGTCATCGGTCGGGGCCGCGCTCTACTGCATGGACCAGAGCATCGACTATGCCCGCCAGCGCGCGCCGTTCGGCAAGCCGCTTGCGGTCAATCAGGCGATCCAGTTCCCAGTTGTGGAACTTGTCAGCGAAGCGGAAATGTTGCGCCTCCTGATCTTCAAGACGGCCTGGGAGATGGACCAGATGTCCAAGCCGGAAGTGGCGGTGAACCTCTCCGACAAGGTTTCGATGTGTAACTACCGTGCAAACCGCCTCTGCTGCGAGGCAGCAGACAGGGCCATGCAGATTCATGGTGGCATCGGCTATTCGCGTCACAAGCCGTTCGAGCACATTTACCGCCATCACAGGCGCTATCGCATCACCGAAGGCTCGGAAGAGATCCAGATGCGAAAAGTGGCCGGCCACCTGTTCGGCTTCATGGGGCCGAAAAAGGCGGCGCTCAAGCAGGCAGCCGAATAGCGTCTTAAGCCCGCTTTAGTCAGCCGGCGCGCCGCACCGATTGTTCGGCTGTGCCGGTGGGCAGCCCCTGAGGCTGTAGCGATTGTCGGCGTTCGCGGGCGGCAGGTCGAAGACATCGCTCATGAAGATGCAGTTCGGGTCGCTGCTGCGCCGCGGACGGTTGCGTGTGCCGAACGTGTTTTCATTCGCACGATAGATCCTGCACCAGGCCTGGGTGTTGCCGTAATAGCTCTCCGCGATCTCGGTCAGCGTATCCAGACCGGCCCTCTCCACCGTGAAGCGGCAAGGCGCGTTGATCACTTCTTCGCAGGGTTCCAGCGACTCCGGCATATTAAGCGGACGGGGCGGGAAGTCCCCGCGCGCCGGCCGGGCCGCTGCCACGGACGGCGAGCCGGTTGAGCGATCTGTTGTGCCCGAGGGGCGCGACGTGACTTCGTCACCGGCAGCGAACCGCGTTGGTTGGCGCTCGAGCGTGCACGGCGCGTTCGACATGTCCTCGTTGCAGGGCAGGTAGGCGAGTTGCACGTCTTCTTCCAGCTTGCAGCCCTCTTCGATCTCGCGTCCTGCAATCAGGCCCCGGCAAGTGGGCAGTTCTTCCACCTGCACCACGGTATCACCAGGCACTTCGATACGCTCTGGTTCGATGCCGGAGACAGGCGATGCAACAAGGCACGGTGCATTGAAGATCGCGCCATCGCTGCCCACGATGCAGGCATCCGGAACGGGCGCATCCGCCGGCACCAGGACCTCAACCCGCTCAGGCTCTGGCGCATCCAGGTCTCGGGCTAGCATGCAGGGTGTGTCGCTGATCGATCCGTCTGCATTCACCGCGCAAAGTGGTTCAGGCTCCCTCTCCACAGGCACTTCCACCTCCACGCGCTCTGGCAAGGGCGCGCGGAATTCGCCCTCCAGCGTGCAGGGCACGTTCAGGATGGAGCCGTCTTCCTCGCTTGTGCAGGGCGGTTTGACTTCATCGGGCACAGTGATGGCAGGCGGGACATACCGCGCGCTCAATTTGCAAGGTGTATTTTCGATGGCGCCGCCGAGCGAGACGATGCAGGACTCAAGATCGTCTGCACCCGCAAGCGTGGAGAGGATGCTGCTGCCGGGCAGTTCACCTGTCTCGGGATCGATCAGCGGGGCGATATTGGCTGTCAGGCGGCAAGGTGCGCCTGTGATCGAGCCATCTGCATTCAGCGCGCAATTCTCCAGATCAGGCGCATTGCGCGCGGGCGGCAAAACGCCCGAAGCCCCATCGACGTCGGTCGCTGCGATGGGTGACGTGTCGCCCGCCACCTGCAAGCCGGAGCCATTTTCCTCGCCGTCCGACGACAGCGTGGAGCCGATCACCCAGAGT
>JBCBGD010000201.1:0-5025 GCA_038527085.1 Pseudomonadota bacterium
GGCCTGGTGTACGGCGGAGCGACGAGCAGCCTCGCGGTCATCTTCCCAACACCAGGTTTCTGGCGTCTCAAGAAGTTTGCGCACCAGAGCATTGTTGAGCGCGTGGCCCGGTTGCTCGGCGGTGTACTCGCCCGCAATTGGCGCGCCTGCCAGGAAGAGATCGCCGACGGCATCCAGCACCTTGTGGCGGACGAACTCATCTTCGATGCGCAAACCTTCGGGATTGACGATGTCATCTCCGTCAATGACGACCGCGTTTTCAAGGGAGCCGCCGCGCGCGAGGCCCTTTGACTGAAGATATTCAACGTCGCGGGCAAAACCGAATGTGCGAGCAAAGGCCAAGTCGCGGGCAAACATGCCGGGGCGCAGACGCAGAGCCATCTCCTGAACGCCTATGGCGCGGCTTTCAAAGTCGATCTTGGCGCGAAGCGTGAGCGCCCGGCCCGGGGAAGGGGAAAGAGACGCGCGCTTGGCACCGTCCTCGACACTGATGGTTTCAAGGATGCGGATGCGCCGCCTCAGGGCAGATTGCTCCGTCAGGCCCACCTGATTGATGAGGTCGCAGAAGACGGCCGAGGAGCCGTCCATGATCGGCACTTCAGGGCCATCAATCTCGATCCGCGCATTGTCGAGCCCCATCCCGGAGCAGGCCGCCAGGAGGTGCTCGACCACGGCAACACTTACACCTGAATCATTTTCCAGCGTGGTGCCGAGCATGACCTCGGACACCTTGTCGCCGATGGCAGGAATGTCCCGGTCTTCGCACGCCACATCTGTGCGTACGAAAACGACGCCTGTGTTGGCAGGCGCCGGGTGAATGGTCAGGCGCGAGCGGGCGCCACTGTGGACACCGACGCCTGCGACCATGATCGGCGCGCGAACGGTGGTCTGGTACTCAACTATGCTCACGGAAACACCTCCAGCTGCTGGCTATAAAGCGCAGCAGTGGCCAAGGCCCAACACACGCATTGTTACGCTGTGTTGCAAAAAAGGGCCGCGCCCAATGGCGACGGCCCTTTTCGCAGTGTTTCAATCACGTGACGATTCAGTAATCGCGTTTAGTGGTTTGCTGACCGGCGCAGGAAGGCGGGAATCTCGAGATCCGCATCGTCGAAGGGCGCTGGCTCTGCCGCATCGTCCGGTGTGGAGACGATTGCCCCCTCTGCTGGCGCCGAGGCGCCCTCTGCCTCGCCTTGGCCCTTGCGCCATCCAAACAGGTTCGAGAAGCCTGCCTGACTGTCGCCCTGGTTGCCTTCGATTGGCGCAGAATCGTTCGAAGCGGTCTCTGGCACGATGGACCCGCCGAACACGGCATCGGCTGACACTTCATCTGCGCCAGGCTGCGCGGGCACGTGGGATGCTGGCAGGGGACGGCCCGCAAAGTCTGGGCGCGGATCGGGCTGGTCAAACAGCTCGCCTGCTGGCTCATCAGCTTCAACGACCATCGTGCCGGCAGAGGTCACCACCACTGGGCGCTCTTCAAGGGGCATCTGGACAGGCGCTACCTGGGGCGTCTCAATCGGTTGCGGGATAGGTTGGGCCGCGGGGACACCCTCAAGGCCTGCGGCCACGACAGACACGCGGACCTTGCCCTCAATCTCCGGGTCGAAGGTCGAGCCGAGAATGATGTTCGCATCAGGGTCGACTTCGGCGCGGATCTCGTTGGCGGCTTCGTCCAGTTCGAACAGGGTCATGTCGTACCCGCCCGTGATGTTGATCAGCACGCCGCGCGCGCCCCGCATCGTCACATCGTCGAGTAGCGGATTGTCGATTGCTTGGCGGGCGGCCTCAAGGGCGCGGTTTTCGCCCTCGCCTTGCCCCATGCCCATCATCGCCGTGCCCATGCCGGACATGATCGAACGCACATCGGCGAAATCGAGATTGATGAGGCCCGGCATGACCATCAGGTCGGTGATCCCCCGCACGCCGGAATAGAGAACATCGTCGGCCATGCGGAACGCGTCGGCGAAGGTCGTCCGCTCATTGGCGATCCTGAAGAGGTTCTGGTTCGGCACAACGATCATTGTGTCGACCGAGCCGCGGATTTCAGACAGGCCTTCTTCGGCCATGCGCATCCTGCGCGCGCCTTCAAACCCGAAGGGCTTGGTCACCACGGCGACGGTGAGAATGCCTTTTTCCTGTGCGGCCCGCGCGATGACCGGAGCCGCGCCGGTTCCCGTGCCACCGCCCATGCCAGCGGCAACAAACACCATGTGAGCGCCGTCGAGGTGCTTTGAAATTTCCTCCAGGCTCTCTTCAGCGGCAGCTGCGCCAATGTCGGGGCGCGCGCCTGCACCGAGGCCACCGGTGGTATCCGGGCCAAGCTGAATGCGACGGTCTGTCTTGGAGCGGAACAGGGCCTGGCTGTCTGTGTTGGCGACGATGAATTCGACGCCCTGAAGGTCGGCCTCGATCATGTTGTCCACGGCGTTTCCACCAGCGCCGCCGACGCCGAAGACTACAATGCGAGGTTTGGTTTCTTGTGTCATCAAAGGCCGCCTTCCAAAAAATCTACGCTGTGGAGCACTGGGGTGCTGTCTGAGGCAAAAATGCCTCTGGCGGCCTAAAAACGCGTTAAGTGAGGATCATTCCGATCAGAAATTTTCCTTAAGCCAACTCCACGTTTTGTTAAGCGTACCGCCCGTTCCACTTGCTCCAAACTGTCCTCGACTCGCCCCTGCCCAAGCGACGTCGAGGTTGCCCTTCAATCCATATGTTAACAGACCTGCGGCTGTGGAAAAACCCGGCGTCGCCAGTGTTTCGCCCAGAATTTCAGCGTGAACGGGGCGTCCGAGGCGCACAGGCATGCCCAGAACGCAATTGGCGACATCGCGCACGCCGGGCAATTGGCTCGCGCCGCCTGTGAGTACGACCCGTCTCGGCAACACTTTTGCCAGAGGCGACGCGCGAAGATGTTCGCCGATCAGTTCGAACACCTCCTCAATGCGCGGGGCGATGATATCGGCGAGGGACGTGCGCGGCAGGCGTACGGCGTTGAGACGGCCATCATCGCCAAGGCGTGGACACTGTATGCGTTCGGCCAGGCCTGGCGCTGTGAGATCCGCGTGTCCGTAGACGGTTTTCATCCGCTCGGCCGCGGCAAACGTGGTGCCGAGTCCCTGGGCGAGGTCTGCGGTGACATGGCTGCCCCCTGCTGGGATCAGGTCCAGCGCGGCGGGCGCGCCATTCATGAATACTGAGACAGCCGTCACATCCGCGCCCATATCGATACAGATCGCGCCGTTCTCACTTTCGTCTTCAACGAGGGTGCCGAACCCACTGGCAATCGCTGAGGGAACGAGACGTTCGACCTTCAAATGCGCGCGGGTGACGACCTCGCTGAGATTGCGGATCAGCGCGATCGGCGCGGTGATGACATTCAGCAGGACGCCGAGTTTTTCGGCCACCATCCCAGCGGGTTCGCGCACACCTTCGATGTCATCCACCCGGTATGCGACAGGATAAACCGCAAGGATCTCATCATCCTTGAGATCAAGGCGTGCCATGGCCTTGGCCTGGACCCTGCGCATGTCACGGGCATTGATTTCGCGCCCTGTCGGCGCAAGCGCAGCCATGGTGAGGTGGCTTTTGACGCGCGGCCCCGTGATGCCGAGACGCACGGAGCCGATCCGCGTGCCGGACTGGCGCTCAGCATCTTCCACGGCGAGGCGTACGGCCCGTTCCAGGCTTTCCATGTTGGTGATCGCACCACCAGAAAATCCGCGCGATTGCTGGCGTCCGCCCCCGGTGAGCAGAAAACCAGCCGACTGGCGCGGATCAGACCGGCCAATCAGGCAGGTGATCTTCGAGGCACCGATGTCCAGCGCGGCCAGGGTCTCGCCCTGTGCGGGCTGGCCACGCGCGATCTTGCGTTGGGGAAGGCTCGACATGTCAGGCGCTCCCCTCAGGTCGCTGGACGGAGGCAGGCGCGATATAGATTTGACCCGCGCTGCGCAGGTCCAGGCGATCGGTACGCACGGTCAGCGCGGGCGTTTCTGCCGTCAGCACAGACAGATCGTTCAGGGCGCGATCCAAACCGGCGTCCCGCGGCAACATGGCCACAGCGCCGCCGCGCAGGTGCAGGTCCCAGCGGCGTTGGGCCACTCGCTCAGCATAGATCACCGTGTCGGACAGCGCTGGAAACGCGCCCAGGCTTGCGATCAAATCAAAAGCCGCCTCAGGCGCGGCCGCACCTGTGATGCGGGGTAAGTGCGCGTGGTCTGCGCTGGATGCGCCAGCCATTTCACGGCCAAGCACATCGATCACGGCCCAGGCTTCGCCATCATTGAACAATGCCAGCGGCTGGGCCGGGTCTGCCATGATCACCACCTGGTCAGGCCACAGGCGATGGACGCGCACATTCACGACTTTGCGCGTCGCCTCGACCCGCGCGCGAATGACATGGGGATCAGCGCGGAACATGTTCTCGCCGGGCTCGATCATGGCCGCGGAGCGCACGTCAGCTTCAAGCACGGGGTCGCGCTCCAAGCCGACGACACGCACGGTCGAAACGCCAACGCCCACCGACCGGGCAATCGCATCGGTCGTGTTCGCCATCCGGCTTTCCACTTGCGACAGCGATCCGCCCATGAGTGCGGCTGCCGCCACGATCAGCGCGACGATCATCACAAGCCCAAACACGACAGACGCGACACTGACATCTTCGTCCGCGAAGCTCGGCTCTGGGGCTGCGTGGCGCCTCACCTTGGACATGACGCGTCCTCGATCATCCAGGCCACGAGCTCTTCGAACGTGATCCCGAGATGCGCAGCCTGCTCGGGCACGAGCGAGGTCGGCGTCATGCCGGGCTGGGTGTTGGTCTCCAGGATCACGAGCCTTCCGGCCTCCTCGTCATATCGAAAATCAGACCGGGTCACGCCGCGGCACCCCAGGGCCTTGTGGGCCTTCAGACTGTTCTCCAGCGCCGCCTCTGTGACGTCGGCCGGGAGATCAGCGGGAATGACATGGCGCGATCCGCCGGACGCATATTTTGCGTCAAAGTCGTAAAACTCCCTTAAGGTCGTG
>JBCBGD010000202.1:0-4969 GCA_038527085.1 Pseudomonadota bacterium
ATGCTCACCGCCATTGATGATGTTCATCATCGGGGTTGGCAGGATGCGCGCATTGGCCCCGCCGATGTAGCGATAGAGTGGCAGGGAGCAGCTTTCGGCCGCTGCCTTTGCCACGGCGAGCGATACGCCCAGCATCGCATTGGCGCCGAGCCGGGACTTGTTGTCGGTGCCGTCCACCTCAATCATCAGCTCATCGACCATGCGCTGGTCTGTGGCGTCGAGGCCTTCAATCGCCTGGAAGATCTCGCCGTTGACGGACTCGCAGGCGCGCTCGACGCCTTTGCCACCGAAACGGGCAGGCTCGCCGTCGCGCAGTTCATGGGCTTCGTGCACGCCGGTTGAAGCGCCGGAGGGGACAGCGGCGCGGCCAAAGGCGCCGTCGGCCAGGGTCACGTCCACTTCGACGGTGGGGTTGCCCCGGCTGTCGATGATCTCACGGGCATAAATGTCGACGATTTCACTCATTTCGAAGTTCCCCATGGGCCAAGCTTGACGATAGCGCTGGCCTTACTGGCATTGGCGCGGCAGGGCAACGCGCGTGAGGGTATGGGCATCGCACAATCGCCGTGGTTTTCTCAGGAAACGGACTCATTTAGGAAGCAAGCTAAAGGCAAACCGATGGGGGCTCATGGTGCGCGAATCTGGTGAAGACATTTCGATCCCAGCAGGCCGGCAAGGCCCTGCCTCAAGGGAATCGCGCTACGAAGACGATATTCCTGTCGCCTTTCGCAAAGGCCGAACACAAAAGAGAAAATGGATGTCGAACTGGATGAAATTCAGCCTCATCGTGGGCGCGCTCGCTTTCGGCCTGATCGCGATCTTCGCCCTCGGCCGAGGCATTGAGTTCTTCGAATACTGGTATCTGGTTGCGTTCGGATATGGGGTGCTGGCGCTGCTGTTGATCTGGGAAGCGCTTGCGACCTATTTCGGCAAGGGCAATGGCTAGCGCATCCACCGCCACCAGAGCTGTTCACACAGGCTTGATTTCACCCGGCTTCTTGGATGATGCACACCGCTGTCACGATCATTGGAGTGGATGTCATGCGATATGCTGCGCTCATCGCCTTTGCTGCCCTCGTCTTCGGCATTGCCCATGCCGAGGTGGCGGACAGTCCGGAAGCTGAGCCGGATCCCATCGTCAAGATCATCAACTTCACCGCGGACTGGTGCCCCAATTGCCGGATCGTCGATCCGCGCATTGACGAGGTGCTGGAGCGCCAGGTCGAGGGCGAGTTTGAGCTCGTCGAGCTGGACATGACGCGGACCTGGCGTGCCAGCGATGAAGAAAAGATGGCCGTGTTCGCGGACGTGATCCGCACGGCTGATGCCCATAAGGCCGGTTATCTGTGGGACTGGTATGGCGGACGCACGGGCATCACCGTGCTGATCGCCGCCGACACAGGTGAGCCGATCTCCTGTATCACTGCGGCGCTGGACACCGACCAGATCGACTTCCGGTTTGCCGAAGCGCGCATCCTGGCGCTTCGTGCGCCGCCCGGTGCGCGAAAACCAGACGGCCCCGCCTGCCCCCCGCCGATGAACGGCTAAGCGCCGCGTCAGTCTTCGAACACGATCTCAGGCGCTGGCTTTGTCTGCAGCGCATCCAGCGCCAAAGCCGCATCGCGCGCCAGGGCGTGGAACAGTGGTGCAGCCGTGCCGTCGCCCAATGCGGCGGGCACGCCCGCATCCCCGCCTTCGCGGATCTCCTGGATCATCGGGATTTGCGCCAGGAGCGGCAGGCCGAGGGACGCGGCCATACGCTCGCCGCCGCCTTCGCCCATCAGGTAGTGGCGCTGCCCGGCAGGGTCTTCGAACCAGCTCATTGTCTCGACAATGCCGAGCACGGGCACGTGGGTCTTGGCGAACATCGCTGCCCCGCGCCGCACATCGGCAAGGGCGACATCCTGCGGCGTGGTGACGATCAGGGCTGCGGTGACGGGCACGCGCTGGGCAATGGCCAGCTGCGCGTCTCCCGTGCCAGGCGGGGTGTCGATGATGAGCAGGTCCAGCGGATCACCCGCATCGCCCCAGGCGGCCTCACGCAGCATCTGGTTGATGGCCGACATGACGATGGGACCGCGCCAGATCATGGGTGCATCAGGGTCAGACAGATATCCGATCGAGAGCGTCTGCAGGCCGTGGGCGTTGACAGGGACAAGCTTGCCCTCAGCCGTGGTGGTCGGCTCTGACTGCGTGGTGCCGAGCATGGTCGGGATGGACGGCCCATAGATGTCAGCGTCCAGAAGGCCGACCTTCATGCCCACTTTAGCAAGGGCGGCGGCGAGGTTTACCGACACGGTTGACTTGCCCACCCCGCCTTTTGCGCTGGCGACCACGAGGATACGCGATATGCCCGGGACAGGCTCAACAGCATTGGGCGGCGTCTCGGCCTGGCTTTGTCTCAGCGCTTCATCGGACAGGCGTGCGCCCTTGCGCACCCGCCGCGGCGCCGGATTTGGCGTGAGGTCGATCTTGCGCTCGGGCACTGAGGTCGGGATTTGCGACCCGGGCGCGCGCTCTTGGGTGAGGATCGCGTCTGCATCTGCCACGCCTGGCACGGCGCGCGCTGCGCTTTCTGCTTCCATCCTGAGCGCTTCGAACCGCGCCATATCGCCCGGGTCGGCTTCGATCACCAGAAGAGCCCGGCCCTCAGGCGTCACCGTTACGGTTTGCAACCAGTCCGGAGCCCCCAGTGCCTTGCGGATTGCGGCCTCAAGTCCCTGCGGCGATTTGGATTTCGAGCGGAACAACGCAGGTCCACCTTCTTGATAGTCGATAATGGATAGGCCACATATCGGTCACGTTGGGTCAAAACCCAAGAAACAGTTTCTACAAGGAGTAGGCCATAGATGCCCTGGAAGGATGAGAGCGGCGGGGAAAAACCCCATGCTGCAGGCGGCCCGTGGGGGTCTGGCGGCTCAGGCGGCGACAAGAATGGCGGCTCGCCATGGAACCGTCCCGGCGGTGGTGGCGGCGGCCAGGGCGGCGGCGGCGGAGGCTCTGACATTGAAGAGCAGATGCGCCGTATGCAGGAACGCTTCCGCCGCGGTGTCGGCGGGCGTGGACGTGGATCAGGCGGCGGCGCGGGCCGCGGCTTCGGTCCATTCGGCTTTCTGATCATCGGCGTGGTCGCGCTATTGTCGTGGCTCTCGACGGGCGTTGTCGTCGTCGATGCCGGACAGCAAGCGTCGGTTTTCCGCTTTGGTAACTGGCAGACCAACTTGTCGCCAGGCATTCACGTGCACCTTCCTACACCGATCGAGACCCATGAACTGGTCGATGTGGAAACCCAGCGCCAGAGCGTGATTGGCCAGAATCTCAATGAAAGTCTGATGATCACCGAAGACGAGAACATCGTCGACATTCAGTTCTCTGTGTTCTGGAAGGTGAAGACCGATGCGCCAGAGGACTACATCCTGAACGTGAAAGAGCCCGCAGCAGCCGTCGAGATGGTTGCTGAGTCCGTGATGCGCGAAGTGGTCGGCAAGTCGACCCGTCAGGACGTCATCACGACGGAACGTGACCGCGTTGAAAACGACGTTGAAGCACAGATCCAGGCCCTTTTGGATGAGTACAGCGCAGGCATCGAAGTGATCGACGTGCAGCTGGCCAAGTCCGACGTGCCAGAGCGCGTGATTGAGGCCTTCAACGACGTGAACCTAGCCCAGCAGGACGCTGAGCGGAACGTGAACGAAGCGACCCGTGACGCCAACCAGGTGGTGCCCCGCGCCCGCGGTGAAGCGTCCCGCCTGATCCAGGAGGCAGAGGGTTACCGCGACCAGGTGATCGCCGATGCCTCGGGTGAAGCCGCGCGCTTCCTGTCGATCTACAATGAGTACCGCCAGGCGCCCCAGGTGACGCGTGAGCGGATGTATCTTGAGACCATGGAGAAGGTGCTCGGCGGTGCCGAGAAAACCATCCTGGATTCAGACAGTGGTGCTGTGCCTTACCTGCCGCTCGCGCCCCAGACCGGCGGCGGCCGCTAGGAGGATAAGATCATGAGAGCATTTACGATCATTCTCGCATTTCTCGTCATCGTCGGCGCCGTGATTGCGGTGAACTCGTTCTACACGGTGCGCCAGGATCAGCAGGCGGTTGTCCTGCAGTTCGGTGAACTTGTGGACGTGCGCAATGAGCCGGGCACCGATGAGGCCGGTCTCTACTTCAAGATGCCGCTGGTCCAGCAGGTCACCCTGCTCGACCGGAAGAATATCGGCCTTGATATTCCCAACATCGAAGTGCTGGCCTCTGACCAGCGGCGCCTCACCGTGGACGCCTTTGTGCGCTGGCGGATCAAGGACCCGCTCCTGTTCTACCAACGCCTGCGCACCGAAGCCGCGGCGGCTGCACAGCTCAACCGCTTCACCGAATCCTCGATCCGTGAAGCGCTTGGTGATGTGCCAGTGCCGGAAATTGTGTCCGGTCAGCGCGTTGTGCTCATGAACCGCATCCGCGACACCGTGAACGAGAACCTCGAAGGCACGGGCATCGACATCATCGACGTGCGGATTCGCCAGGCTGACCTGCCTGTCGAGATTGCTGAAGGCGTCTATGAGAGGATGCGGACCGACCGTCTGCAAGAAGCCGAGCGAATCCGCGCCGAGGGCGAAGAGCGTGCACGGCTGATCCGTGCGACCGGTGCCCGCGAGGCGACCGTGATCGTCGCCCAGGCCCGTGAGCAGGCTGAGATCATCCGCGGTGAGGGCGATGCCCGCCGCAATGAGATCTACGCTCAGGCCTACAATCAGGACCCTGAGTTCTTCCGCTTCTATCGCTCGCTGATCGCCTGCGAACGTTCGATTCAAGAAGGCACGAAGTTGATCGTCGACCCGAATAATCTCGGCGTCTGCGATATCTTCTCCACGGAAGCCTCACGCACTGGGCGGTAGTCCCCAGCGCGCGGCTCATCTCTCTCTCCCGGCCTTGCGCCGGGAGCGTGACCGGCAAAAGCCCACCAACCCATGTCCCC
>JBCBGD010000203.1:0-4915 GCA_038527085.1 Pseudomonadota bacterium
TGAATTACCGGGCACTACGGAGATGAAACGCGTGATCACGGCCGATGAGGCGTTTCACAAGTCAAATTTTTATGATGCGCCGCGTCATACGATGCAGGTTGATTTTAACCAGTACGTGACAGATTTGCGAAAAGAACTTCAACAGGGGACGAAGAGAAGAAAGGTCCTGGCTTGACCAAACCTCCTGAACGTATCGTCCGCGCGCTCAATGCAATGCGCGCCCGCATTCTCACCTCGGCGGACCTTGTTGTCGAAGCCGGATGGCAAGACCTAGAAGAAGCCGTTGCCGATATCGATGTCACACTCGCCGCGCTAGAGCTTGGCCGCCCCGAGGGGTGGTCGCGTGCAGCCGTGCTGCTTGGCAATGAAGGCCCGCTTCAGAAGCTTTCGGAGCTCGACGGTTGGGAGGACGAATTCGTCAGCACGGTGAGCGAAGCAGAACCGGCGATCGCGGCCCAGTGAAGCCATTCAGGGTCGGCAGTGTCGTTTGCCTGGCCATAACGCTTGCCGCCTGTGGCTCGACGCCGCCGCCCCGGCCAGCCCCTTCTGAGCAGCCTACGGTAAGCGGAGACCTTGCTCAGCAGGGCCCCTATCTGCCAGACGCCTATCTGACGGTCTGCAACATGTCCGTCAGCAATCGGCCGGTCGTGAATGCCGCCGGTCAGGTGAAGGATTTTGCACCACTGATCCTGGTTCAGGACCGGGTCGTCCTTGCCGCGGTACCCACAAACGATGCCTGCGTCAGTTCAGGCTTTGGCCCGCGCTTCGGGCGCGTCCACAAGGGCCTGGACCTGCAGTCAAAACCCGCCAGCATGGTGTTTTCCGGCGGGCCTGGCGTCATTCGCGAAGTGAACACGCAGCGCGGCTTTGGGCTCCAGGTGCTGATCGACCACGGCTCAGGCGTCTACACGCGCTACGCCCATCTCGCCAATGTCGAACCCAATATCCAGCCAGGCGCGCGCATTGGCTTCGGCCAACCGATCGGCCTGATGGGGCGATCGGGCAACGCGACGGCTATCCACCTGCACTATGAGATCCTCGTTGGCGGGTGGGGGCCGCGTGAAAGCTATGGGCTCGAGGCCACCAATCCGCTGGCCTGGCCTGCCTATGCTCCTCCAGCAGCCTGAGTGGCGCGGGGTGAACCGCTTCGGTGTGCACGCGAAAGTTGACGGGGCGTCACGAATGGGGTGACTAGACAGTGAGTGAGAAGGACGCCCATGGGCAATTCAGTGACAAATCAAAGCGCAAGCGAAGGCAAGCGCGCGCTGTCCAAGGCCGCCAATCGCCAGGCGATCCTCGAGGCTGCCCGGGGCGTGTTTGCACGCCTTGGCGTCGATTCCACAACCGTGCGAGACATCATCCGCGAGACGGACTTGGCGGCGGGCACCTTCTACAATTATTTCAAATCCAAGGATGATGTGTTCGAGGCCCTCGCGAATGAGTCGACCACTCGCTTCCGCCCGCGACTTGCGGAAGTCCGTGCCAAGGCCACCGATTTTGAAAGCTACATCCGCGCCGCGTATCGCGCCTATTTCGAGTTCCTGCGCGACGAAAACATCGCTGCGATCGAGTCCGGCGCGCCGCATATGGCGCTGATCGGTGTGCGCATCGACACGCCGGAAATGCAAAGCGTAGTGGAGGAAATCCGCGCCGATCTGGAAAGCCATTTTAGCCCGGGCGACACCCAAGGCGTCGACACAGAGTATGTCACGGCCGCCGCAGTCGGCATTGCCCGCGAGATGGGCGATTACATGCTCAAGCGCAGGCCAGTCGATGTCGACGGGGCGACAGAGTTCGCCAGCGGACTTTTCCTCACCGGCATGGAATCTTTTGGAATGCGCGTTAGAACAACCCCGTAGACCTGACAAATGAGCCTGGTTTGGGAGGACCGCGCATGAGCCTGCAGGCCAAGATTGCCAAACTCTTGCTGAAGCTTCCGCCAGGTTTGCTGGTGAGACTGTCCGGCGGAAAACCTGTTGAGCTTGGCGGGCGCACGCTCGATCCTCATTTCCAGTTCCTTGCCCATGGCGCAAAACGCCAGCCACCCATGTCGTCCCTGTCGGCACAGGATGGCCGCGCGGCTTCGGCAGCCGGGCTTGCGATGTTCATGGCAGAGCCCGAGCCCGGCGTGGCCTGGATCGACAGCAAGCTTTCCGCGCCCGGCCGCGACATCCCTATTCGCAGCTACACCCCGTCCAACCAGGATCCGCAGGCTCCGGTGATGGTCTTTTTCCATTTCGGCGGCGGTGTGATCGGCGACCTCGACACCTGCCACGCCTTCTGCACGATGATCGCCTCGACCGTGCGTTGCCCGGTCGTCTCGGTCGACTACCGCCTCGCGCCGGAACATCCCTGGCCCGCGGGCTTGGACGATTGCCAGTTCGCCTACGAATGGGCGCTGAAGAACGCCGCCTCAATGGGCGCGCCTGCGGGTGAGGCGGCCATTGGCGGCGACAGTATGGGCGGCAATTTCTCCGCCATCATCGCCCAGGAGTGCAAACGCAGCGGCATTCCCGCGCCTGTGCTCCAAATGCTCATCTACCCGGCCGTCGACATCAGCGAGAAGACCAAGTCTCATGAAACCTACGGCGAGACCTATCCGCTCTCGACGGACACGATGGACTGGTTCATGGGCCAATATGTTCCCGATGGCACGGACCTGAAGGATCTGCGCCTCTCGCCGGCCCAGGAGATGAACCTCGAAGGCCTGCCGCCCGCCATTGTCGTCACCGCGGGATTTGATCCACTGGTCGATGAGGGCGAGGCCTACGCCAAGCGCCTCGATGCGGCGGGGGTGGACACGGTTTATCGCTGTTATGATCGGCTGGCCCATGGCTTTACCGCTTTCACGGCGGCCTCGCCCGCTGCTGACAAGGCCTGCCGCGAGATCGCCGGGCTCGTGCGCAAGGCCTATGACGACATCACAAAGGGCGCGTGAGGCGTGGCGACCCATCGCGCCTTTGTCTGCCATGAGATCACCGAAGACCTGAGCGGCACGGGGCTCCAGAACGTCCCAACCCAGTCGCCAGGACCTGGCGAAGTGCGCGTGCGGGTCGAGGCGGCAAGCGTTAACTTCCCGGACATCTTGATCTGCCAGGGCAAGTACCAGCTGAAGCTCGAGCCGCCCTTCACGCCGGGCATGGACATGGCGGGTGTCATCGACGCGGTGGGCGAGGGCGTGACGGCCTTCAAGCCAGGCGATGCGGTGGCTGGTGGGGCGCGCTTCGGCGCATTCTCCGAGCAGCTCGTCGTCTCTGCTGAGGGGTTGGTCACCAAACCCGAGGCGATGAGCTTTTCCGAAGCCGCAGCCTATCCCGCAGCGTATCTGACAGCCTACGTCGCCCTTGTCCGGCGCGGACGGCTGGCTAAAGGCGAGACGCTGCTTGTCCACGGCGCGAGCGGCGGGGTGGGCCTCGCAGCGGTGGATCTCGGTAAGCTCCTCGGCGCGACGGTGATCGCAACGACGGGCTCACCTGAAAAAGCCGAGGCCCTGAAGGCCTGTGGCGCCGACCATGTGCTCGTCACGACGGACGGTTTCCGCCAGCCCGTGAAGAACCTGACCGGCGGGCGCGGAGCCGACGTCATCTTCGATCCCGTCGGCGGGGATGTGTTCGACGAATCCGTGCGCTGCATCGCGTTCGACGGCCGGCTTCTGGTGATTGGCTTTACCTCCGGTAGGATCGCCGACGTGGCGACCAACATGCCCCTGATCAAAGGCTTTTCCGTGGTCGGCGTACGGGCCGGTGAATACGGCCGCCAGTTCCCAGAGAAAGGCCGAGAGAACGTCGCTGCGATCTGGGACCTGGCGCGCCAGGGCAAGACCCGACCGCGGGTCCATGGCGAGTATCCGCTGGCCGAGACGCGCGAGGCGCTGGCCGTTCTGGAGCGGCGCGAGGTGATCGGCAAGGTGATCGTTCGCCCACAGCTGTGACCAAAAATTCACGCGGCGCGGCAACGGAAATGGCCTACAGCGCGTTGAATTGGTTTGGACTGGAGGTACTCCCCATGAAACGCATCATCCTGATCGCCCTTGCATCGGCCAGCTTGGCGGCCTGCCAGAATGTCAGCAACCGCACCCTCGGAACGACCGCGGGCGGGGCCATCGTCGGCGCGGGCCTGGGCACGCTGGCGGGCGGCGATGATGGCCGCAACGCTGCGATTGGCGCGGCCGTGGGCGCGCTCGCTGGCGCGGCCGTCGGTGCCTATATGGACGAGCAGGAACGCAAGCTGCGCGAGGCCACGGCCGGCACGGGCATCGAGGTCGCGCGCCAGGGTGACAACATCGCGCTGAACATGCCCTCTGACATCACGTTCCCGGTCAACAGCTCCGATGTTCAGCCAGGCTTCCAGCCGACCCTGAACGATGTGGCCAACACGCTGATCGAATATCCCAAGACCAGCGTCGACATCATCGGCCACGCCAGCGCCGATGGGCCCGAAGACTACAACCAGCAACTGTCAGAGCGCCGCGCGGCGTCTGTGCAATCCTATCTGGTCGCCCAGGGCATGCGCCCCGTGCGCGTCCAGTCCTACGGCTTCGGCGAGACCCGCCCGATCGCGACGAATGACACCGCAGAAGGCCGCGCCGCCAATCGCCGCGTGGAAATTCTGCTCACCCCCATCGTGGAAGACGAGGCAGAACTGGCAGGTGGCGCCTGAGGCAGCAACAGCGCCCGCAAACCCGGTAGGGTGCGGCAGCTCGATTTATTTTGACGATCTGCGGCGCTGTTAGCTCGTGTTGAGATGGCAAGGCTCAGGGAAAACGCCCGCCAAAAGCTCCGCAGATACCTGCGAAGGCAGGTATCCAGCTCTGGGCGATGATGCGGGGCACAGGTCCATCGACAGGGCTGAACGCAGCCACCGGCGCAGCGTAGCGCCGATCAGAGATGGACCCCAGCCTGCGCTGGGGTCTGCG
>JBCBGD010000204.1:0-4888 GCA_038527085.1 Pseudomonadota bacterium
CCACCCCGCAAAGTCATAGGCAGCCGTCCCGGCCCAACTGGCCAGTCCGCCGATCGCGAACATCATGACGATGTAGACGGTCATCAGCCGGGTGCGGATGTCGCTCGCTTCCGACAGGAACATCATACGGGCCGCCACATCGATGCCGGGGCCGGGGACATTCGTCAGGAGGATCGGAATGATCAGCAGCCAGAGGCTGTGGCCCGTGACCAGGAACAAGGCGGCGCCGGCAAACTGAACGCTCGCCAGCCGCACCCTGGCCTTGTGTGCGCCAATCCTGTCGGCCCATTTGCCGAGCGCCGGCGTCACGAACAGGTTCGCCAGAGCGAGAGCGGCAAGGTAGCCCACCGCGTCGGTCCCATAGCCCATCTTCTCACTCGTCAGGTGCAGGCCAAGCCCCATCCAGACAGAGAGGAAGATCCCGAAATTGAGCCCCTGGATCGTTCCAGCGCCGATGATTTCTGGATGTTTGCGAACCATTGGCCAGATCGACCCGATCAAGCTGGCATAGCTCTGCCTCGGCGCGCTGTTTCTCCGGCGGCGGGGGCCGTCCATCACCAGCGGCAGCAGGACGGAGAAGAGCAACATCAGCCCTGCAGCGACGATGTAGACGGCGCGCCAATTCGTAATCTCTGCCAATGCGCCTGAGCCGACCCGCGCCAGCAAAATGCCTCCAATGATCCCCGTTGAGAGGATCGCCATGGCACGCCCGAGCCGTTCTTGCGGCACCCGTTTCGAGACATAGGCAGGCAGCAAATAGGGCACGATCGTGAAGAAGCCTAGGACGGTCGATCCCGCCACGAAGAGAAGGTAGTTCTCCGAGATCAGCATCATCACGAGCGCTGCGACCTGAAGGAGGCTGAACACGCCTGACAGCGCCCGGTTGCTGAACCGGTCGCCAAGCGGAAGCAGGAGGAGGATGCCCAGCGCCAGGGCAATCTGGTTGAGTGCGGGCACCGCGCCGATCAGCGCGTCGGAGATCTCGAAGCCGTCCGCCACTGTCGCAATGATCGGGTGAATGTAATACGCGTTGGCTACGCACACCGCACTTGCAGTGGTCAGGAAATAGAGCCCGCGGTCCGATAAGGGCGCCGCTTTGGCGGCGGCCGCCTCGGGGTCTTTTTGACTGGGTGCGGCGTCTGTCATGCGCCCAATGTGGCGTTGCCGGAAAGGCACGGCCAGTCTTGACGTAGCGTCGCCCTGCCGTGGCGGCTTTCATTCCCCGCCAACCGCCTCTAAGCACCGTGCAACGGTTCATGGAGACGAGGCGCCGATGGAATGGGGATGGGACAATGCGCGTGCCCTGATCGGCATGGCGGTAATCTTTGCGATTGCCTGGGGTTTGTCTGAGAACCGGCGCGCGTTTCCCTGGCGCATCGTGCTTGGCGCTGTGGGCATCCAGTTCGGCTTCGCACTCCTTCTGTTTGCTGTGCCGCCCGTGCGTGAGGCGCTGTTTTCGGCCAACATCATCGTCGACGCGCTCGAGGACGCGACGCGAGCTGGGACGAGCTTTGTCTTCGGCTATGTCGGCGACAATTCCGCCGCTAGCGCGATCATGGACGGCGATGCACCGCCGCTCTTCTTCTTCCAGATCCTGCCCATCGTGATCGTTGTGGCCGCGCTTTCGGCCATGCTCTGGCACTGGCGGATCCTGCGCTGGATCACTAAAGGCTTTGCGGTGGTGTTCCGGCGCGGCATGGGAATTGGCGGGGCGACGTCTCTGGCGGTTTCGGCCAACGTGTTCATGGGTATGACCGAGGCGCCCGTCCTGGTGAAGCCTTACCTGAAAGGCATGACCCGGTCTGAGCTGTTCATCCTGATGACGACCGGCTTTGCCACCATCGCGGGCAGCGTTCTGATCATCTACGTGACGTTTCTCGAAGGCGTGATGAGCAATCCCCTGGCGCAGTTGCTGACCGCGTCGATCATCGCCGCACCCGCCGCCGTCGCTCTGGCGCTTACCATGGTGCCCGAGACTGCCGCCAAGGCCGAGCGCGCCCATGAGCCGGATTTTGAATACGAATCGACCATGGACGCATTTGCAACGGGCGCGGCCGATGGGCTCAAAATCGTTCTGAATATCGCGACCATGCTGATCGCGGCGCTCGCGCTGCTTTTTATCGTAAATGCGCTGTTGCAGTGGCTCGGCGACGTCAGCGCCTTTTCTCCGTGGGCAGAAGCCCAATGGATTAAATTACCCTCATGGCTCGGGATTTTAGAACTGATCCTTCAGAGTGTTTGGGCTGGCTTTTTATGGCTGTTCAAGATCCTTCTTCTGCCGTTTTACTTCCTAAACAACTGGGCTGGGGAGCAAGGCCTTACGATTCAAGTGATCCTCGGATGGGTTTTCTCTCCCTTGATGTACCTGATCGGCGTGCCATGGGAGGAGGCGGCGCGGTCTGGCTCGCTGATGGGCATAAAGACTGTGCTGACCGAGTTCGTAGCCTTCCTCGAACTGGCGCAGATTCCGGCCGACGAGATGAGCCCGCGGACCCGCATCATCACCGCCCACGCCATCTGCGGCTTCGCGAATTTCGGCTCCATGGGCATCCTGATCGGCGGCTTGACGATCATTGAACCGGGCAGGCGCGACACATTCCTCCAACTGGCCTGGAAGACGTTGATCGCGGGAACCCTCGCCACATGTCTTTCAGGTGCCGTCGTGGGCGCCTTGCCAGTTGATCTGTTTGTTAGGGGGTAGAGTTTTGCGGAAAGTTCTGATGTTTGGCGCTTTATGCGCCGGGGTTTGTGGCACGGCATCAGCCGAGCCAGCACCCGAAATCCTCGAACCGGTCTTCGTGTATACAGACCGCGCGCAATCTGACCCTGGCAGCTATGCTGTGCTCGATGGCGCCGAGATCACATCCACCTTCGCAGACCACCCAGCAGAAGTTCTGAACCTGTTGCCTGGCGTGAACATCCACACCAATTCCGGACAGGAACACCTGATCGCGATCCGCTCACCGGTGCTGACGGGTGGAGCAGGGCAGGGCAGTTTTCTGATCCTCGAGAATGGCGTGCCTGTCCGCTCGCCTGCCTTCGGCAACGTCAACAGCCTGTTCGAGCTACACCACGAAACTGCAGGCGCGATCGAAGTGGTGCGCGGGCCAGGCAGCGCGCGATACGGCTCGAACGCTGTGCACGGCTTGATCAACGTCATCCAGGCAGAGCCTGAAGACTCACGCGCCCTGGACCTGACGGCCTCTTACTCTTCGCTTAACCGCTACCGCGGCGACATTGTCGCGAATACGCCGTATGGCCTGCGCGCAGCGCTGAGCCTGCAGGACGAGGTGGGCTGGCGTGACAATACGGGTTTGCAGCAGCAGAAGCTGACCCTTACGAGCACGCACAGCCTTGGCAGTTGGCAGGTCGAGCCGTTCCTTTCGGTCTCGAACCTCAATCAGGAAACCGCAGGATTCCTGCAGGGCGATGACGCCTATGAGGACGCGGACTTCGCCACGACGAACGCCAATCCCGAAGCCTATCGCGATGCTTTCAGCGCGCGCGCCCATCTTCGCATCACCGGCGAGCTTGGCGACGGCGAATTGACTGTCATTCCCTTCGCGCGGACCCAGGAGATGGATTTCAATCTTCACTTCCTGCCCTATCCCGGGATTGAGGAGAATGGCCACGACGCTGCGGGCCTCAGTCTCATTTATGATCCTAGAAATGACGGCGCGGTTGATGTCCGCTTCGGGCTCGATACGGATTTCGCCTCGGGATACCTGATTGAGACGCAAACCGGCCCGTTTGGGTTCTTCCCAGGCGACTCGCGCTTTCCGGAAGGTCGCCACTACGATTATGACGTCGACACGCGCATGGCGGGCCTCTGGGGCGAGGTGGAATGGGATATTGGCGCGGCGCGTGTGCTTGCGGGCCTGCGCGGCGAAACCCACCACTATGACTATTCGACCAATATTCCTGCCGGCACCTTCGGCCGCTTCAGGGTGTCGCCGGACCGCACGGACAGCTTCGACCTCGTAACGCCGAAGCTGGGTATCATCATTGATGCCACGGACACTCTGAGCCTCTACGCCAATTATGCCCGCGGAGAGCGCGCGCCCCAGGCCAGCGATCTCTACCGGCTGCAGAGCCTTCAGGTGCCAGGCGAAGTGGAGACCGAAACGCTCGACTCGTTCGAAGTCGGCGCGCGAGGCTCAGCTCTCAGTGGCGCGCTTGTCTTCGACGTGGCGGCCTATGTGGCAGAGAAAGAGAACTTCTTCTTCCGCGATGGCGATGGCCTGAACGTGCCCGACGGCGAAACCGAACATATGGGTATCGAGGCAGCGTTCGACTGGCAGCTGATGCCGGATGTACTGTCCCTGTCCGGGCAGGTCAGCTGGTCGGATCAGAACTACACCTTCGAGCGGATCGTCAGCAGCGCCTCGAACTCCATTCGGGAGGGCGACCCGATCGACACCGCGCCGGAGTGGCTCGCCGATCTCGCCGTCACTTGGATACCCGCGGACCGGTTGGAGACGCAGCTCTCGCTCGATCATGTCGGCGAGTACACCACCAATCCGGCAGGAACTCAGACTTATCCCGGACATACCGTTTTGAATGCGCGTGCATCGTATGCCCTGAGAGACAGCCTCGAAGCCTTCGTGATCGTGCGCAACCTGACCGACGAGCGCTATGCCGACCGGGCGGACTTTGCCTTCGGCAATGAGCGCTACTTCCCAGGCGAGCCTCTGAATGCCACTGTCGGCGTGAGGGCCCGGTTCGAATAGGGCCGATGGGAGGACCACGATGAAGCTCTATCAATCGCCTAAGGCACCAAACCCAGACCGCGTCGTCTATTTCCTGCGCGCCAAGGGCAAGTTGGACGAGGTTGAGCTCGAAAACGTCAACATCATGGCGCAGGAACACAAGACCCCCGAGTATCGCG
>JBCBGD010000205.1:0-4858 GCA_038527085.1 Pseudomonadota bacterium
ACACTATCTCCCCGGCAGAATGCAACAACTACATCGTCAACGCCGGCTATGCTTCCGCTGAAACTTAAGGTGCTCTAGAACCAGAGAGCGTCAGCATCCGGCTCGAAATAGACTTCGAACTCGGTGTTTGTCGAAGGGATAATGGCTGGGATGGCCTTGGCAGTGTTGGCCTGACCGGATGGTGCAGACGACGCGGAAGCGAGCCCCTCTCCTGACCAATAATCATCAGGTGCACCCAGGCGGACCAGCGATGCGAAGTCGAAGGTGTCCGTCTCGCCCAAGCCGGGAGCAACCGACGCCGGTGGTGCGGTGAAAAGCGGCCGGTCGAATTCGAAATCGCCGGCATCGATGGTGGAAACATCGGTGTTCGAAAGCCGGATGTCATTGCGCGTGTCGCCGGTGACCGAAATGATCGCCGTCGTTCCATCCTGAACGATGGTCAGTTTCGCAAATGCATCCGCATCGCTTTCACCAAATTGCTTCAGTTCAAGCGCCGACAGGTCGATTGTCTCGCCCTCGGTCCAATCGGCAATCGTGTCGCGGCGCCAATTGCCAGCAAAGACAAATGTATCAACGCCAGCCTCGCCAAGGAGCGTGTCGAAGTCGCCGCCCCCCTCGAGGATATCATCGCCGTCTCCGCCCGTGATGAAGTCGTTTCCAGCACCTCCAAGCAGAGTATCAATACCGTCTCGGCCCCTTAGATTGTCGTTGCCCACTCCTCCATCGATGAAGTCATCACCGGCATTGCCAATCAAGAAGTCATCACCGGCATCACCGAAGACGGTGTCGTTGTCCTCCATGGCAAAGACGCGGTCATTTCCCTCGCCCCCTACAATCAGGTCGTCGCCCTCGTAACCGGCCAGGAAATCATCGCCCGCACCGCCGTTGAGCTCGTCTTCCCCGGCAAATCCGAAAAGGAAGTCCACGCCATCTTCGCCAAACAAGCGATCGTTGCCGTCGCGCCCCTGGAGGTTGTCGTCACCGGTCCCGCCGACGAGGAGGTCGGCGCCGTCATTTCCGACCAGATAATCATCCCCATCGCCTCCGAGAATATAGTCGTCACCGCCGAGTCCAAAGAGGCGATCATTGCCACCTTCGCCGCGTACTGAGTCGTCGCCTTCGCCCGCATCAACGAAGTCGTTTCCGCTACCCCCTCGGATGAAGTCGTTGCCTTCTCCGGCTCGTATGCTGTCAACGCCGTCGCCGCCGCGGATGACGTCGTCGCCCGCACCACCGATCAGGGAGTCGTTGCCTGCGTCGCCATTCAGCGTGTCATCTCCATCGCGCCCTTCGAGGGTATCGTCGCCGCCGCCGCCGGAAACATCGTTCGCCGACTCATTGCCAAGGATCGTGTCGCCAAAACCCGTTCCGACAATATTCTCGATGGAGGTCGAAGTGGCAGCATCGAGGCCCGCGGTGACCGCTTCCACAATGTCGGAGCTGTTTGACGACAAGGTGACGACAGCGCCTGTGCCGAGTTCGTTGACCAGCGCGTTGTAGTTCGCTTCCACGCTGCTCGTGACAGCAAAGATCGGAGTGATCCCTTCGGAGATCAGCGCATTTGCGACCTGAAGAATGCTCGGATAATCCTCGCCTGTCCCAGCAGGGTCGCCATCAAGAACGGCATCACCATCATTTGGCGTATCAATTCCTGCGCTGGTCCCGTCCCCTGCCTCGTGGAAGACGGCATCTGTGAACAGGACGGCGACTTTTGTGCTGGCATCCCGCCATCCGATCTCAGTCGTGCGCCGGGCGACCTGCAACAGCGCCGTGAGCTGGGATTCTGGCACATCCGAGCCACTCAGCACGGAGAGGGCGTCATAGGTCGCCTGGAGCTCGGCTTCATTCGCCGTGAGGCCCAGATTGACCCTGAACTCATAATCCGAGAGAGCACCAAACGGCGAAACCGGCTTATCGACAAAGCTCGTGACACCGAAGCGGACGTCTTCAGCAACAGCGTCAAGCGCCGCTGCGACATCCGGGACAAGGCCGCGAACATTTGAGATATCATCGGAGAATGAGCCCGACAGGTCCTGAACGAACACCACGTCCAGCGGCAACGTGGTCGTTCCCGATGTGAACCGGGTGGTCGCGCCACCGATCTGCGAAGGCATCTCAGACGACAAGTCGACGAACACAGGACCGTCGGACCCAGCCAGCGAAATCAGGTCGCTGCCCTGGGTGTCCTCAATGATGATTTCCGTGCCAGCAACGATCTGGGATCCGAGCTGGTAGATGTCGTCTCCAGCGCCGCCGTTGAGGACACCGAAACTCTCACCTGCAATCAGCGTGTCGTTGCCTGCTCCGCCAATCAGTGTGTCGAGGCCGCCGCCACCGTCGAGTAAATCATCCCCATTGCCGCCGGAGAGGAAATCGTTTCCGCCCTGGCCGAAAAGTTGGTCGTCGCCATCACCGCCGGCCAGGAAGTCGTCTCGCGTACCGCCAAAGAGCTGGTCATCACCAGCGCCGCCGGACAGGATATCCGAACCGGTTCCAGCAGAGAGGATGTCGTCGCCTTCACCGCCGAAGAGGATATCGTCGCCACCGCCCGTGGCGATCGTGTCGTCTCCTGCATTGCCGTTAAGAACATCATGAAGGCCTGTTCCCGAAAGGCTTTCGCCAGACGCCGTGCCCAGGCGGGCCAGGCCGTTCTGACCGAAGTCATAGGACGCCGCGCCGAGCACGGTTCCGACGCCTTCAGAACCAAGGTCATTTCGCAATCCCAGCGCGCCCGTGCCCAGGTCGAGGTCGAAAAGCGAGCTGCCGGAAAAAGCATAGGCCTCTGCATCGACGCGCGCGAGCCCGAAGACAGCTGGATCGCCTGTGCTTACGGTGGCCTGCAACTGATTGTCGGCGATGGCAAAACTCTCAAGTGTCGCGTCGCGTGTGGTGAAGAAGGCATCCTCACCCAGGACAATGATATCGCCCGCTGACACGGACGTCGTGCTGCCCACGACACCCCCAAGCGGTGCCGTCGCTCCCGTGCTGTCGAGCACCAGAATTCCGGGTGTACCCCCCGTGGCAATCAGTGCGTTCCCGCCACGGTCGAAGGACAGCGCATTTGCCCCGTCAACATCCAGTTCTGCCACCAGCGTTGCCTCGCCGGTTTGCTCATCGATCCGATAAAGATCCGTGGAGGTGATGCCGAACAGTGTGCCGCCGATGGAATAGGCAATGTCTGTGAATTCGATGAATGTGCTGGAAACGAATTCAGCCTGGTCTGTCGCTAAGTCGACATAGAAGAGGTCGCCGCTTTCATCGACGACTGTGATGAACTGTTCCGGCCTTTCGCCCCGACCCGTGACGGTGACCTGGACATTCGCTGTATCGATGTTCCCGTCGCCGGTATCGGTGATGGTGTAGCGGAACCCATCCGTGGCCAACTCTCCCTCGCCGAGATCGGAGAAAGCCCCTGCGCGCGAATAGGTGAACGTGCCATCCTGTTCCACAGACACAATTGCACCCGATGGCAACTCGAAGGTGGCCGGGAGGCCGTCGGCGAGCGTGTTGCCGAAATTGTCTTCGATGCGTGTGACGAGGATCGGGTCGCCATCGGAATCTGTGTCTTCCCCGGACCCATTGTTATCCAGCAAATTACCTTGGAGCACTTCGCCGGTGCTCAGGACAAATGCATCGTCTCGGGCATCGGTGAAATCGATCGCGCCAGAGCGCACTTCAAAGGTCCAGATGCCCGCCAGTCCTGTGTTTCCGACACCCGTATCCAGATTGACGAGTGCGGTCTCATTGCCCGATGCGGACAATTCGAAGAAGTTTACGGAATCGCCGGCTGAGAAACCGGCGCGGGCAGGTGTGCCGCCGAAGCCGTCGATCCCGTCACTTGCCTCACCCGTCGTCCACTGGATGTCTTCATAAATGAAAGTGATGTCGAAGTCGCCGCCGCCCTGGTCGATGATCTGAAGCTGGAAAGCGCTGCGCAGATCGGTGCGGCTGTTGTAGAAGCCCACATCGTCCCAGGTGACGGTGAGGACGCCCGCATCGGGATCCAGGTCATAATAGACAAGGTTTGTTCCGATGCTTGTGCCGCCAGGCGTCGGGCCAAGCCCTGTTGCATCGCCGCGGGTGTCTACATCGGCAAAGTATGGCGCGATAATGGGGATCGTTGAAGTTGCAATTCCGAAGGGCGTAAACGTGCTCAGGTCGGTCCCGAAGGTGACGTTGCCATTATTGTTAATGAAAAGAGAGGTAAATACCTGTCCAAAGAAGTTCAGCCCATCGGGGAATACTTCGGTGATATCGATTGCAACGGTCGACCCGTCGTCATTCGCATCCAGAGTGTTTTCCCCAAAGCCAGTATCGCCACCAAGATCGTCGATCAGATCAGCCATAGTCGTCCCCTAAATTGTATTGCGCCGCCAAAACCCAGACGCCGTCTAATAATGCGCAAAGGGACTTTTTGCTTCAACACATAAATTAACGTCTCGCCAGAAAACGTATTTGATTTTTAGAGAACCATATCTATTCAGTCGCTTAGCCCCAATCTTGGCGAGTGGATGACTTGACCAACCCGTCGACCTGGCCCAATTCGGGAGTGCAATTCAAAAGGAGATTTCACGCGCCATGTCCGCTGACATCCAGGCCCTTGCAGACCAGATCAAGCAGTCGACCGAGCTGCTGAGGAGGCGTCTTTGACTGGGACGTCGCCACGAAACGCCTCGATGAACTGACCGCGCTCAGCGAGCGCCCCGACTTCTGGGACGATCCCGAAGACGCCCGAAAACTCATGCGCGAGCGCCAGCGCCTCGCTGATGGCATCGAGACCGTCGAGGCCCTTGAGCGCGAGCTGAATGACGGTCTTGAGCTCATGGAACTTGCCGAGGGCGACGCTGACATGATCGCC
>JBCBGD010000206.1:0-4849 GCA_038527085.1 Pseudomonadota bacterium
GATTACGGCCTCATCGCGCAGCGTCCTCAGAATCTGGCTGATTTCGCCAAGCGTGAGGAAAGTCACCAGATCAGGGCGCATCTCTTCCAGGGTCTTGGGCGCTGGTGTGCGCCTATCCTCCACCTTTATGAGGTTCCAGCCTGCCTCGGTTTGAAAAGGCTCGGACACATCACCTATGGCTGTGTTTGCGATGGTGCTGGCAAAGGGCTCGCCCATCAGGTTCGGCTCGACATAGCCAAGTTCACCACCCTCGATCCGCGTGGCAGAATCGGTGCTCACTTCAAAGGCTACAACGGCGAACTCCTCGCCTGTGGTGACGCGCTCGCGCACGTCGATCGCTTCTTCCTCAGTGTCCACCACGATGAGCGCTACTCTCACCTGATCCTCGATCTGCTGGAGGCGGGCCTGCTCGGCGTACATTTCGCGGATGCGCTCATCGGTGACATTGCGCGCCACGAGATGCTCGACCAGCAGGTTGCCGAGCACGCGTTCGCGCGCTGCCTGCAGCCTGCGGCTGGCATTGGCTTCCTCATGCAATGCCTTCCCGATCGCCTCTTGGGCCATCAGCTTCTGGTCAATCAGCTGATCCAGAATGGACTGATAAGACGGGTGCCCGATGCCTATGGGTTCGCCGGACTCAATCAGGTCCTGTGCAGTTGCTTCCAGCTCGACATCGGCGAGGTAAATCGGATCGCCGTTCACGATCGCGGCCACGGCGCCATCGACGCGAACCCGGACAGGGGCATCTTCGGCTACCGGCTCGCATGCAGCAAGAATGAGCGCTGCTGCGAGACCCCCAAGGCCAATCATGAGAGTGTTGCGCATAGGACTTCCTCTTTCAGGACGGCAGCCCGCCTGATTGACACACTTCCGGGGCGTTCTTAAGTCTCCCGCTAGCAATGGTCGAGAGGGTTTCGCCATTGCAGCTCTCCCTGCGCAAAGAGGTTGAAAGACCCGGGTTGCGAAGGGAAGGTTTGGTGTGACCCTCAAGCGTATTGGTTTGATTGATGCTCTCTGTTGCCCGCAAGATATTCGGCTCCGTCAATGATCGAAAGCTGAAACCCCTTCGCACACGGGTGGCGCGCATCAATGCGATGGAGCCGATGATCGAGGCGCTGTCCGACAGCGCCCTCAAGGCCAAGACCGAAGAATTCCGCCAACGGCTGGAGAATGGCGCGTCGTTGGACGACCTGCTCGAAGAAGCCTTCGCGGTGGTCCGTGAAGCGTCCAAGCGCGCCCTTGGCATGCGTCATTTCGATGTTCAGTTGATTGGCGGCATGGTGCTGCATTCGGGCGCAATTGCCGAGATGAAAACCGGCGAGGGCAAGACGCTGGTGGCTACACTCGCAGTGTATCTCAATGCGCTCGCGGGCAAAGGCGTCCATGTGGTGACGGTAAACGACTACCTCGCCAAACGCGACGCAGAGTGGATGGGTCAACTCTATGGCTTCCTGGGCATGACCACAGGCAAGGTCATCCACGGCATCGACGATCAAGGGCGCAAGGAAGCCTACGCGGCAGACATCACCTACGGCACGAACAATGAGTTCGGCTTCGACTATCTGCGCGACAACATGAAGTATTCGCTAGAGCAAATGACCCAGCGCGGCCACGCCTATGCGATCATCGACGAGGTGGACTCGATCCTGATCGACGAAGCGCGCACACCGCTTATCATCTCTGGTCCAACAGATGACCGCTCGGATCTCTACCGCACTGTCGACGCCCTGATTCCCAACCTCGAAGAAGACGATTACGAGCTCGATGAAAAGCAGCGCTCTGTCGGCTATTCCGAGCAGGGCACTGAAAAGATGGAAGAGCTGCTGCTTGAGGCAGGGCTTCTGGAAGGCTCACTCTGGGAGCCAACCAACATTTCGATCGTGCACCACGCCAACCAGGCCCTGCGCGCCCACAAGCTCTACCAGAAAGACAAGGACTACATCGTCAAGGATGGTCAGGTGATGCTCATCGATGAGTTCACCGGCCGGATGATGGAAGGCCGCCGACTCTCCGAAGGCCTGCACCAGGCGATCGAGGCCAAGGAAAAGGTCGACATCAAGCCAGAAAACCAGACGCTCGCCTCAATTACGTTCCAGAACTACTTCCGCCTTTACGACAAGCTTGCCGGGATGACGGGCACTGCCCTGACCGAAGCCAGCGAATTTGCAGACATCTACAAGTTGGAAGTCGTCGAGCTTCCGACCAACAAACCGATCGCGCGGATTGACGAGGACGATGTGGTCTACCGCACGGCCAGCGCGAAATACGCCGAAATCATCAACGAAGTGCGCGATTGTCACGAGCGGGGCCAGCCGGTCCTGCTCGGCACGGCATCAATTGAGAAGTCGGAGATTCTCGACCGCTTGCTTACCGACGCGAAGATCCCCCATGCGGTGCTGAATGCGCGCCACCACGCCCAGGAAGCCCAGATCGTTGCCGATGCTGGTGTGCCGGGCACGATTACCGTTGCCACGAACATGGCCGGCCGCGGTACGGACATCCAGCTCGGCGGAAACCTTGAAATGCGCGTCGAGAAAGAGCGCGCAGAGCAGCAGGCCAAGCAGGGCCGCGAGCTGACCGAGGGCGAACTTGAAGCGCTCACGGCCCGCATCCGCGCCGACATCGAAGTGAAAAAGAAAGAGGCGCTCGACGCTGGTGGCTTGTACGTGCTCGGCACTGAGCGCCACGAAAGCCGCCGCATCGACAACCAGCTGCGCGGCCGGACGGGCCGTCAGGGTGACCCCGGGCGATCAAAATTCTTCATCTCGGTCGAAGACGATCTGATGCGCATCTTTGCTGCCGACCGGCTCGACAATGTGATGCGCAAGCTTGGCATCAAGGAAGACGAGGGCATCACCCATCCCTGGATGAACAAGGCGATGGAGACCTCACAGAAGAAGGTAGAGCAGCGTAACTTCGAGATGCGCAAGAACGTCCTGAAATACGATGATGTGATCAACGACCAGCGCAAGGTGATCTTCGAACAGCGCCGCGAGTTCATGGAAGCCGAGACAGTCACCGATGTGATCGACGACATGCGCGAGGACGTGATCGATCGCATGGTGGACTACACCATGCCCGAGAAGGCCTATGCCGAGCAGTGGGATGTGGATGGGCTGAATTCCCAGCTACAGAGTGCGCTCCACCTGGACCTGCCCGTCCACGATTGGGCGAAGGAAGAGGGCGTCGCGAACGAAGAAATCCGCGAACGGATCATGGCGGCGACAGAAGAGGCCGTCGCCCAGAAGCGCCAGTTCGCGGGCGATGCGCAGATCAACTACATCGAAAAGCAGGTTCTGTTGCAGGTGCTCGATCTGCAGTGGCGCCAGCACCTACAACAGCTCGACCAGCTTCGCTCGGTGATCCACCTGCGCGGCTATGGCCAACGCGACCCGCTCAACGAATTCAAGGAAGAGGCCTTCAAGCTCTTCAACTCCATGCTGGGTGAGCTCCGCTTGATGGTGACGCGCTCATTGATGGGGCTGCGAATTGAAAGCGCTCCGGCTCAACAGCCCATGCAGGCCGCGCCACAACCCTCGCAGGTCCAGGAAACCAAGCTGGATCCCGACACGGGCGTGAATGAGATGGATCCGGATGCTCCTGCCCAGGATATTCCCCAGGCAGAGGATGACTGGTCGCAAACCCCGCGCAATGCGGCCTGTCCCTGCGGATCAGGCAAGAAATACAAGCACTGCCACGGCGCAATAGAGACCGAGAGCGTGTAGCCACTGTTGAATGCGGCGGGCTGACGCTGGCTGCAGATGTCGCATGGCGAAGGTCGGTTCTTCATCCCAAGTAAGCTGATGAAAGAGTGAGCGTCTTTCTTAAGTGGGAGGCCTGCCATGGCCGCTGACAAAGACATTGAGTTCCGCCGCGCGCCTGAGACCGTCCGAGACCGCATTGCCTTCGGCATGGTCAAATTCATGCGCGTTTTCGCTGATGCGTTCTTCCGCAAACGCTATGGGCACCGCGCTGTCGTGCTTGAAACTGTGGCCGCCGTGCCGGGCATGGTGGGCGGCCTGTTGCAGCACTTGAAGGCGCTGCGCCATATTCGCGACGATCAGGGCTGGATCAAGGAACTGCTCGAAGAAGCTGACAATGAGCGTATGCACCTGATGACGTTCATCCACGTTGCTCAACCAAGCGCGTTTGAGCGCGGTCTGATCATGGTGGCGCAGGCAATCTTCTACAATTTCTACTTCTTCTTCTATTTGTTCTTCCCGCGCGTGGCGCACCGCTTTGTTGCCTATCTCGAGGAAGAAGCGGTGGTGAGCTATACCAGCTATCTTGAAGCGATTGATTCGGGCCAGCTTCCCAATGTTGCTGCGCCAGAACTGGCGATCGACTATTGGAAACTGGATGCGAACGCGACCTTGCGCGACGTGGTTATCGCCGTGCGTGCCGATGAGGCCAAGCACCGGGATGTGAACCACGCTTTTGCCGATGCGATGGCAAAACCAAAGTGCGCGCCAGACGTAGTGGCCGATCCCATCGCGCCGAGGAAAGCTGCTTAGCCGCCCTCAGCCAGCTGGCGGCTGACATCGATCAGGTCGTCAAGCAACCCGTCGAGGTCTTCTTTGGACGTTCGGTGGCTAGTGATGTTCACGCGGATGGCCAGTTTCCCTTGGATCCGCGTGGTTGAGGGTGCAGCAAGCCCCCTCTCTTGAAGCTGTATAACGACCTCGCGATTGAAGTCGTCGAGGTTGTTGTTGTCCATTCCGGTAGGCCGAACTCGGAAGCACACAATCTGCAGTGAGACAGGCGCGAGACGCTCGAGCGTGTCTCGCTCATCTATGCGTGCGCCAAGATAGGTGGCCTGATCGCAGTTTCGCTGGATTAGGCTTCCAAG
>JBCBGD010000207.1:0-4848 GCA_038527085.1 Pseudomonadota bacterium
CCGCAATTGAGGTTTCAGCCTCCCTGCTGTCTTCGCGGACCACCTGTCGCTGATTGGCAACCGCGCGGGGCTCGGTGATGCGCTGTAGTGGAATGGACATCTATGGCCCTTTCCCTACTTTTGCAGCTTTTTGCGAGGCCAAAGTGCCGCCGCTTGGCGATCCGAAAGAAGCACCCATGCTGCCTGCGCTTTGCAAGATTGTGCCTGCCGCACTGATATAGCCGGCCGTGCGGCGCTGCTTACCCTGCCACTCCTCGTATCGTCCGCCTGCGCGGGTGACTTCGGCCTGGTATTCCAGATCCTGGCCGCGCTGCTCACCTTCGGCCATCAAAAGGAGTTGGTCGAGGGTGGAGTTTTTCACCGCCTCCTGCGAGACCGCAACCACGGACGCATCAAGGGTGGAGCCACCACCTGCGGCAGCAGCAACGCGGTTTTGCGCCATGATTTCATCGGCGCGCTTTTTAATTCTCTGTGCATTGATCGACGCAACAGCGACTTCCTGCTGCGCTTGTATTTCGAGGCTTTCGGCCTCACGATAGGCCGCTTCCTTGTTGTACCGTCCCGCCGCGGCGGCGTTCTTGCCGCCCTGAATCTGGCCGAACGCCTGCAAGCCTGTTCCTGCGACGCTGGCTGCGGCTGCGATCAGAGGAAGCGCCATCTAAATCCAAACTCCAAACCGGAAGGCCGTCGCCATCGACTTTGCCCGTCGCTCCAAATCCATGCCGCGCCGCGAATCGCGCAGCGACCTCATTGCCCGGATCGATGCCACAGAAGATCGTCCGCACACCCGCCTGCTTTGCCACATTCAGCACCTTATACGCGCCCCTGTGAACTGCGCTTGGAGGCGCGTCTCGCACGTCGCAGAGCGCCCACCACCGCCCGGCAAATGCGTCCATCTCTGGCGTGTCGATGTACCAGAGACCGCCGAGGCATTGCAGATCGCCCGCCTCGTCGCGCCAGGCAAAGCCAAACGCCATGCCGAGAACGCCAAGCCCCCACTCATCGCAATGGGCTTGGGTGAGAGGTTCATAGCTACCCATGGGTGTCCACGAGTGGCACGAGCGCCTGCACCTTGGCCGGGCCTGCCTTGTCCATGAGGATGTGCAAGCGCGGGTCTTTTGCAGTCTGGTCTTCGAACGGGAAGCTCATATCCTCATCAACCAGTTGGAGCGGGCTGTCGAATGTCGCGCCCTCGCGTCGATCCTTAAGCCGCTGATACTCGCCCTCATTGAACCCGCGGCCCCAGGCGAGGCACCCGCCAGCCGTGTCAGACACAATCAGGCCGAGATCCTTGACCTGTTTCTCAAGCGTGAGGCTTGCCCCCATGGATCCACCCCAGTTCAACCGTGGGCCTTTGTATTTGCCGCTGTAGAGCAGGCCTGCGATGGCGTAGGTCACAGGCTCGGTCAGAGAAATCGCCCCACCGGACACCGTGAACGGTCCTTGCTGGCGACCATTGCCCCAGACATAGACATCCTCACGGCCTTCAAGATGACCAAGCCCCGTCAGCGTCGTGGTGCTGACACCTTCATATTTGAGCGCGCTGTGCAGGTGCCAGGCTTCGCTCACCGCGTCCCAAGCCTCAGGCGCCAGCTTCTCGACAAACCGCTTTGTCGCGCCGCCCACTGTCCGCTCAACCACAAAATAAATCTCATCTTCCGGCGTGCCCGGCACGCAGCACACCGACTTAACTAGGCCGTCAATCACCATGCGCCACCACGCCACGACGGATTCGTTGGGGTCATAGGACAGAACCGCAACCTGGCCATCTTCGCGCACACACCAGATGCGCGGCTCAGGCTCGTGCTGATAAGCAACTTCCTTAAACCCGCCCGCACCGCCGATCGACCGATTCAGGCGGGTCAGATCAATGGATTCCGCAGTCCGATTTCCGTCATATCGAAGCCCGATCAGCCGCTCTTTGGAGCGCGATATGAACGCCGCCCCGTCGTCTAGTTCGATCGGGCTGGCATCCGCACTCCCCCGGCGCGAGCGTGGGCGCGAACGCACATTGGTCGGGATAATCAGTTCGTCAAACGCATTGGAGCCAATGACATCTTCGCGCCCTGACAGGCCTGCATACAGTTCCTCGCCGCCCAACAGCCAGCGCGCCGAGGTCATGCGGCCTGGAAATGTCCGGCTGATCGCGCCGTCAGCAAGCGCTGTGACCTCGAAATTCTCAAAATCATCGGGCGACGACCCATAGTATGCATTATCTTTTGCAAAATACAGCCGGCCGTCATGGAGCGCAGTCGCTGCCGGGTAGCCAAATCGGCCCGACCATGAGCCAAAATTCCAGAGGCTCGTTGCGGTGGTCTTGGCAAATGGCTCCAGCACATCCACCGTGATTTCATTGTCGGCATCGACTGACCGGATGAACCCCGTCCCGTCTGTCACCCCGCCCGCATAGGTCATTGTGACCGTGATCGTTCCTGACGTGTAGGCTGAACAGCGCAGGCGATAGAAGATCACCTGATTGTCGAGCTCGTCATTGTACGTGCCCGGGCTCGCGCCGGACACCTGCACATAGCTGAACTCATTGCCGACCGAGCGCTCCAGCACAACGGTTCCGCTTCCGCCGGACACCGTGTAATTGAAAGCGCGCTCGCCCTCGATACCCGTGACCTTGATCGCCTCAGTGACCTGATCGACGGCTGTAAACCCCTCGGTTTCGAACTGCCCAGCATGGGTAAGGCGGATC
Organism: Pseudomonadota bacterium; assembly: GCA_038527085.1. GTDB lineage: Bacteria > Pseudomonadota > Alphaproteobacteria > Caulobacterales > Hyphomonadaceae > UBA5336. Next base: position 2,702 of record JBCBGD010000207.1, read on the forward strand.
AGGCTTCCAACGTCAGCTGTGTTGAACACTGCCCGAGAAGCCGTCACCGTGGCTGTACCCGTGCGCGCGCTCGCCGTCATGGACACATCGGACAGATTCAGCGGGCCGAACGGGCCATTCTCAGGGGTGAACCGACGCAGGCTCCACGAACTTGATCCCCTGCGCTCCAGCGCGCGCGTCTGCTTGCTGCGCACCGTCCACCATTGCGTGTTCAGGCTTTGCTCATGGCGCAGGCTTGCCAGTTCGCTCGCGGTCCACGGGGTTTCCAGTTCAAAGTTGCCCGCAGCAAGGCGCTGAAATTCCCGGAGTGTTGCCTCGCCTATTTCTGGAAGGCGCCACTCAATATAGTAGGTCGCAGCGCCCGGCGTAAATGTGATGACATGCTGGCCGGGCTCAAACACCGTGTCGATAATGACTTCCTCGCCACCTGCGCTTGTGCCGACGCGCAGGACAAGGCGCCGATAAAGAATCTCAAATCCGAAACTGACAGGCGCGCTTGCGTCAGTCGTCGTGATCTCTGATCGCGCAATAGATTCCGTCCCAGATTCAGTCGTGAACTCGACAACAGCCGTCCCGGTCGCTGAAACAGAAGAAGCCATCAGGCGTAGAGATCCCCTAAATCAAAGTCGATATCAAACGTCTCAATGTCACCCGACCCCGGTCCCGGCGCTGGTGCCCCGCCTGCGGCCGGCGCCGCACTTTGGTCGCTCCATGCGCCGATCGTCGCGTCCGAACCGCCCGTCTGCAAATAGCCGTCATCAATGATGAACTGCAAAGCCAGATCGCTTAGCTGCAGAACGGCCGTGTCGCTTTCGTTGAACACGAACGGACGCAATAAAACGGGATCACCCAGTTCCGTGACATCACCGATGAATTGCGTGCCCGGCATCTTTTTCATGCCACCCTGCACCATGGGCATGATGTTTTCCATCATTTCCGCGCCGCGGGCGTAGATCTCAAGATCGGCGCGCGCAAGCGTGTCGCTGTCGAACTCGCCTGCGTTGAATGCAAGATATTGAGGTCGAACCTTTCCCATCACTACCTCCCGTAGCGGCCGCTGCGCGCGGGTGTGCGGATGCCCGCATGACGGCTCGTCAGGTAGCGCCCAAGCGGAATCTTCCATGGCGCCTTGGATTGGGCATCCCATGCCTTTGCAGCACGACGACGATCAACCAGGGCGCGCTCAATCCGCTCCATGGTCGAATTGCCTTCATCTGTGACAGGCGCAACGCTATGGGCAAGCTTCGCCGCGAGGTAGTCAGCAAACACCTGCGGCCAGTCGCCCTCACGATCCTTGAAGGTGCCGTCAACAAACATGAGATAAGTCGTCTCAAAATTGGTCAGGATGAACCCGCGCTGGTCATCATATGGGATTTCATAGTCTCCAGGCCGCCAGTCTGCCCGGTCTGACACGCCCATAAGGCGCCAGCACAGGCCAGGCTTCGTAAACGCATAATCCCACCCCGTCTTGTCTGCCGTCGCGTCTGCGGCAAGCTGCTGGACTTTGACGGCGAAGTTCCAAGGGTAGCTTTCCAGCATGCCCTGCAACACATCATCATGGGCCCCGAGGAGGCGCTTCACCCATGGGCTTGTGTCGTCTACGCCAGTTGAAGGCGGCTCACCCAGAAGGCGCAGGGCATTGTTGAGAATGCGGTCCTTAGTTGGCATGCGCAGGCTTCCTGCTTCTGCGCGGCGTGGAGGGAGCAGCCTTGGCGGCCGCTCTGCGAACACTGGCCGCTTGCGAGTTTCGCTCTGACACTGCGTAAGCGCGGATTAGGGCCTCGTCATAAGACGCAAAGCCACCCTCTATCTCTGCGTCGTTGAAAAAGATCACATGGCACTTCGCGCCGCTATTCCATTTGATCTCATAGCCTTCAGGGGCGTCTGCCCTTGGAATGTCCGGCTCCGAGCGCACGGCAAGCACGCACTGTCTAACCGTTGGAACCTGCGCGCGCACTTGGCACTCGATAAAGTGCGAGAAGTCTTCCCACTCAAACTCCACCAGATCGCCCACAGTGAGGCGGCGATTGCTCATCAAGTCACCAAGGTAATCCGGCGACAAGACAATATCACGGTCATGCTCGACAGGAACGCGGACAATGTATCGGCTGCGGAATGCGCCGGAATAGTCCAGATCAATTTGGGCC
>JBCBGD010000208.1:0-4809 GCA_038527085.1 Pseudomonadota bacterium
TGGTGCGCTGCATCTTCAGCATGCGGTCGTCATAGGCGCGCGTCAGGAGCATCGTCTTGAGGCCCTCGCGCAAGGCTTCAGGCGCAATATCGGGGGCCCATTCACCTTCAGCTTCGCCTTGCTCGTTGAGCACGCTGACCAGGCCAAAGGCGAGGTCGCGAATTTCTGCGGCATCGACAAGGATGTCGGGCTTGGGATGGTGACCCGGACGTGGCAGGCCGAGCTTCGAAAAATCGGGCGTGTCGCCGGGGCGGAAAGCGGGGGCGGGAACGGAAATTTTCGGTTCGGCCTTGCCCATGGTTTGTTTCCTCACATTCTACGCGTCTTTTATGCTGCAAATATGCCATTTTTGGGAGCGAATGTTCAAGGAGCGCAGAAAAATAGAATACATTTTGCGCTATGAGGCGCAGTTTCGAGCATTGAATGCGTTTGGGCGCCTGACGACTCACAGAAGGGGCGAAAATACCCTCATCGCACGTTGAAAATGCTGCAATGCGAAAGAATTAGAGCGATTCTGGCACGTCCCAGCCGCGCCGCGCACAGGCCGCCAGAACCGTGTTGCGCAGGAGGCAAGCGATCGTCATCGGGCCGACTCCGCCAGGCACGGGCGTGATGGCTCCGGCCACTTTCGCGCAGTCCTCGAAGTCTGCATCGCCGACGAGCTTAGTTTTGCCGTCGCCCTTTTCCGGCGCGGGCACGCGGTTGATGCCCACATCAATGATCACCGCGCCGGATTTTACATGATCGGCCGTAATCATTTCAGCGCGGCCCACGGCGGGCACCAGGATGTCAGCGCCGCGGCACACTTCGGCCAGGTCCGCCGTGCGCGAATGGGCAATCGTGACGGTGCAGTTCTCTGCCAGAAACAGAAGCGCAGCAGGCTTGCCGACAAGGATCGAGCGGCCTACCACCACGCAGTGCTTGCCGGAGAGGTCATCCCCCAGCGCGCGCTTGGCGAGGATCACACAGCCCGTCGGTGTACAGGGGCGCAGGCCCGGTTTGCCGAGCGCAAGGCGCCCTGCGCTCGCTTCCGTCAACCCGTCAACATCCTTCGCCGGGTCAATCTTCTCGATCGCCGCGGCCTCGTGCAGGTGCTTTGGCAGGGGAAGCTGGAGCAGGATGCCGTCCACCTCAGGGTTCGCATTCAGGTCCGAAATGAGGTTTTCCACCTCGAACTGGGTCGCATCAGACGGCAGATGGCGATGGATCGAGCGCATGCCTGCCGCTTCGGTCTGCTTGATCTTGTTGCGCACATAGACCTGGCTGGCCTCATTCTCGCCGACCAGAACCACGGCAAGGGAAGGCGGCGATGGCAGCGTGCCAACCGCCTCGGCCACCGAGGCGCGCACGTCGGCGGCGATGGCTTTTCCGTCGATGATGTCTGCGGCCATGTCGGTCTCCAAAGGTCAGAGGCGGATGTGTTGCCCGATGTTCTGCTCAGCCAAAGAACAGCCATGGCAGGAGGATATCGCGAAGGGCAATCAGGATCAGGAACAAAACGAAGAACGACATGTCGAACATGCCGAGCGGGGGTACATATCGCCGGATCGGCGCGGCCAGGGGCTCGATGACGCTGGCGAGGAAGCGGTAAAGGCTCCGCGCGGTCTGGTTCTGCATCGACACGACACCGCCTACGACGAGCCAGCTCATGATGGCGTAGGCCACCATCATGTAAAACAGGATGGTCAGCGGCCAGTAGAACAGCGGGTAGAGCGGCGCGAGGAAGGAGAGCATCCAAATCTCCGAAAAGGGAAGGTCCGTTGACGCTTAGATAAGGGTGCTTCGCGATTGGCAAGGTGTAACGCCCGGCGTACATGTAGTGGGTGAGCGTTGCAGACATACCCTTGCAAGCCGAGGACGCACCTCTTCGGCCCCTGACGCGTCTCCAGCAGGCGGCCATCGCCCTGGGGACGGTGTCCATGGGCGTGGGGCTTTCAGTCAATGTGGTTGTGGTGGCGCCATTGGCCCGTGATGCCGGCCTGACCGAGCTGCAGGTTGCGGGCATCATGACGCTGTCGACACTGCTCTTCACCCTCACCATCCCATGGTGGGGGAAGATGGCCGACAAATATGGCCGCAAGCGGATCATGGTGTTCTCGCTCCTGATGATGGGCATTTGCAATGCAGCCTTCATCTTCGCGCTGGATGCCGCCCTCGCAGGCATCGTGACAGGCACCGCAGCGTTCGCGCTCCTCTGCTTCGTCAGGTTCTGGTTCGGGCTGCTCGGGCCAGGGCTCCAGCCCGCCTCCATGGCGGCGATGGCCGATGCAACAACACCTGCCACGCGCGCGGCGGGCATGGGGCTCTTGGGCGCGGGCATGAGCATCGGATCGATTGTCGGGCCAGCCAGCGCCGCGGTTCTGGCACGTATCGATGCGCTTTTGCCGATCTGGGCCGCTGTCGTGTTCGCCATTCTGGTGGCCGGTGTGATCGCCTTCGTGCTACCGCCCTCGCGTTCTCAGCGCGACAGCTCTGCGGTTCGCCCACCGCCGCTCGCCTTGCGCGATCCACGCATCGTGCCGCCCTTTGTTTTCCTGCTCGTCTATTTCACCATCGTCGGCGGCGTGCAGCAGACCATCGCCTGGCTGATCAAGGACAGATTCCTGCTCGACCGCGCCGATGCAGTTGAGGCCGCGGGCCTCGTCATGGCCGCGCTCGGCGTCACGCTGATCGCGGTTCAGTTCGGCTATGTCGGCCGGGCGAAGCCTGACCCGCGCAAGATGCTGCCCCAGGGGCTGTTCCTCATCGCCATCGGTTACGCCATCACGCTAAGCGCCAGCATGTTCTGGTTGTTCTGCATCGGGTTCGGCATCGTCGGCATTGGCGCAGGGCTGTGCGTGCCTGCCCTCAACGCCCTCGGCACCTTGGCTGTGGAGCCCCACGAGCAGGGCAGCGCCGCCTCGCTGATGTCAGCTGCCCCGCCGGGCGGCTACATCCTCGGGCCCGTGCTGGGCGCCGGGCTGTACATGCTCAACCCGATCCTGCCCTTGCTGATCTCAACGATCGCGATCGTCGGCCTCCTGGCCTACGCCATGTTCGGGCGGCTCGGGCGCCCAGCGCGCGCGCCTGCGGAGTGATCACATGGCGGAAATGCCGCCATCGACCTTCAACTCGGCCCCGGTCACCAGCTTGCTCTCGTCTGAGGCGAGATAGAGCACCGCATAGGCGATATCATCTGGCTCGCCCACGCGCCCCAAGGGAATTTGCCGCCCAAGCTTTGCAAGGCCTTCCTCTTCGCCGAACATCTGCTTCACGCCATCCAGGATCGGCGTGTTGATAAAGACGGGATGGACCGAATTGCTTCGAATCTGCCCACCGGTCTTGGCGCAGTGGAGCGCGACGGACTTCGACAAATGGCGCACCGCCGCCTTGGCCGTGTTGTAGGAAACATAGTTCCCACTAGCGACGATGCCTGCGATGGACGAAATGTTGATGATCGAGCCAAGGCCATGGTCGCGCATCATCGGAATGGCATACTTGCAGCCCAGAAAGATTGAGTCGACGTCCACGGCCTGGACCTTCTTGAAGGTTTCGTACTCCTCGTCCTCGACCGAGCCCAGCGAGCCAATGCCGGCATTGTTCACAAGCACGTTGAGCCCGCCCATGGCGTCGTGGGCATCTTTCAGAACTTCCTTCCAGCGCGCTTCGTCTGTGACGTCATGTTGAAACGCGAAGGCTGTGCCCTCGCCTTCGGCTTCGTTGATGGAAGCCGCGACCGCCTCTGCACCATCGCCGTTGATGTCTGTGACGGTGACCTTGGCGCCTTCGCGCGCAAGCATCCTTGCCGTGGCTTCGCCGAGCCCCTGCGCACCGCCGGTTACGAACGCCATCTTGCCTTCAACACGGCCCATGGGTTTTCCTCCGCTGATCGTTTCCTCGCGATCAGATGCCCGCGCATCACGCCCAGCGTCAACGGGGCGCGCAGGGGAAAGGTTCAAAGGCTAGTTGGCCAGGCGCGCGGCGAGCTCATCCATGAAAGCGGCCAGATCGGCGTCTTTCTGGGTAACACCGCCCGCGTCGTGCGTGGTCAGCAGGACATCGACGCTGGCATAGACGTTCGACCACTCGGGATGGTGGTCCATCTGCTCGGCCTTGAGCGCGGCGCCAGACATGAACGCCCAGGCGGTCTTGAAATCGGCGAACTTGAAGCTGCGCGAGACCGCGTCGCGCTCATCATCGGCCTTTTGCCAGTGGGGGTGAGTTTTAAGGAACGCGTCTGCGCCCAGAATGTCGGCCATGTCTGTCTCCTGCTATTGCGGCGTCTCATGGAGGAAGTAGCGCCACGCGCCGGTTTCGGAAATGGCGGTACGGATGCCCGGATAGGCCGAGCCCTCGGCAATCTGGGCAAGGCCTTGCTCGCCCACCAGTGCGCGCAGGCGCGCCGCGTCCTGAAATGACAGCCGTTCCGGCGCGAGCGCTTCCGGCGGGCGGGTCGCAAGGTCGGGCCAAATGAACCAGGTTTCAGAACCAACCTGGCGCACGCCATACGGCTCAGAGAGCAGCGCAATCAGCTCAGCGTTCGGATCAAATCCCGTCCGGCGCAGGATGTCCCAATGGCGATAGTGGTCACCGTCGCCGGTGTTGGAGAGGAAGGCCGGCTCTTCATCGGCGCGGCGGGAAAGTCGGCGGATCGAATCCTGCGCGGCGATCTCAAGTAGCTCGTCACGGGTTTCGATCACGGCGTCTGGCAGCGGCGGTGGCGGATCGGGCTCAACGATCTCATAGAGGATTTCGTCCGGAGGCGGAGCCGCGTCTGGCTGCGTAGACGGCCCGCCGCAGGCCGCTAACGCTACCAGGCCGGTTATCGCG
>JBCBGD010000209.1:0-4784 GCA_038527085.1 Pseudomonadota bacterium
TTCCTCCACAAGAGTGTTCCACTCACCGCAGCCCGCGCATTGGCCCGACCACTTGGTGAAGGCCGCGCCGCAGGATTGGCAGACATATTGAACGTCGGATTTTGCCATTAGAATGGTGCGTAAGCGGATTTTGCGGCAGGGTGAAGGCAGTAACTTCGCCTTCTGCACAGCCGGAGATTGTACAAGGTCGCCGTGCACACGAATTCATGCTTATAGATTATGCAGGAAGAAAGAAGTTACCGCGAAGCCCGCCAGAATGTACCGCCTTGTTTATGTCAGCCACGCCCGCCAGGATCTGCGCGATGAAGACATTGGGCACATCCTAGATGTGTCTGTGAACAACAATCATGAGCGTTACATAACTGGTTTCCTGGTTCAGGCGCACGGTCGCTTCATGCAGGTGCTCGAGGGCGATGAGAGCGAGGTGCGGCTCACGTTCGAGAAGATCAAGGCCGACCATCGCCACACTGGCGTGACCCAGATCGTGGGCGAGCACATCAAGGACCGCGCCTTTCCCGATTGGGCGATGAACTATCACCGCATCGATGGGCCCGTCGGCTCGACCACCATGGTGGTGCGCCGCGACGAACCGGTCGACTCGCTGATGCCAGCGACCACGCCGCGCGACCTGCTCTACCTGTTCGGGAAGTTCATCACGGTACGCTGACGCCCGCTGCCGTAAGCAGGTTCTTCGTCTCAAACAGCGGCAAGCCGACAATGGCAGAATAGCTGCCCCTGATCTTCGGGATCAGCGCGCCCGCGGGCCCCTGGATTGCGTAGCCTCCAGCCTTTCCATGCCAATCGCCGGTGGCGATATAGGCGTCGATCTCGGCCTGCGACAATCGTTTGACCGTGACAACGGAGTCGATGGTCCGGGTCAGCATTTCGCCGTCTGCGCTTCGCACAGCCAGACCTGTATAGACATGGTGATTGCGCCCTGAAAGGAGAGCCAGACACGCGCGCGCCTCGGCCTCTGTCTCCGCCTTCGGCAGGATGCGGCGCCCCACGGCCACAACCGTATCAGCCGCGATGATCACGCCGTCTGCCTTGATGGCTGCGGCCTTTTCAACGGCAAGTCGCCCGGCCAAAACGCGCGGCAACTCGCCCTTTTGGGGTGTTTCATCAATGTCAGCTGGGACGATCTCGTCTGCCGTGATGCCGATCTGATCAAGCAGATCGCGCCTGCGGGGGCTGGCGCTGGCCAGGATGAGCTTCACCACCACCAGAGCGCTCCTAGTTGATCTTGAACGACGCGCTGGCCAGGGCGATTGGTGCGCCGTCAGCTGTCAGGATCGCCCGCGCAAAGGCAAGGTTACCGCCCAGTTTCACCGCCTCAGGCTCCACAATCAGCCAGCTGCCCAAACCCGCCGCGCCAGCAAACTCGGTGTTTATGGAAACCGTCACCAGCCCTGACACGTCGCGGCCATCATCGCGCAGCGCGGCGACGCACGTCAGTCCCATGGCATTGTCGGACAGTCCGGCGATCAGTCCGCCATGGACGAAGCCGCGCGAATTGCAGTGCGCCTCGCCCAACAAGACGGCGAGCTTCACACAGCGCGGCGACACCTGGGAATAAATCGGTTCCCAGGGATCGGTGAACTTGGATTTTCGAAAGTGGGGCTGAAAACCGTCCGGCGGCGCGGGCGCGGTCATTGAGCTTATTTGAAGCGGTAAGTGATCCGACCTTTTGTCAGATCATAGGGCGTCATTTCGACGAGAACCTTGTCTCCCGTCAGGACGCGAATGCGATTCTTACGCATCTTACCCGCTGTTGGGAATGATTTCATGGTCATTCTCGAGCTTCACCCGGAACGTTGCGTTGGGGAGCAATTCCACCACCGTCCCGTTGAACTCGAGCAGTTCTTCCTTTGCCATTGGCACTCCTTTTTGGCCGACGCTTTACCTGCGCCGCCATCAGATATGGGGTGCTTCGTAGCCTCGGTCGAGCTTTTGTAAAGCAGCCAGGCGCATTCGGTTCCCGATTGCGCGCCCCTGCACTGACTTTGTTGCGATGAAAATGCAACAAGCCGCGCGGCACTTCACCCCTACTCAAAAAAGTTATTGATAATCATTCTCACATGCGGCAGGACCCTTTTGCGAATGATACTCAAAGGCATGCCGATATGATTTCCCCACGATCCCGCTCGTTTCTGCAAACTCTCCTGCTCGGAGGATCCCTCATTGCAACAGCTGGAGCGGCGGTTGCAGACGACTCCGAAGACCTGGTTCAAGATGCGGTCGTCGTGACAGGCAAAGTCCTGTTCAGCGATGAGGTCAATGCACTCAAGGCTCCGACGCCCATCATCGATGTGCCGCAGAGTCTTTCCATCGTCACCGCCGACCAGATCGCGCAGCGCGGCTTCGACAGCGTGGGAGACATCGTTCTCTATACGCCCGGCGTGAACAACTCGCAGGGCGAAGGCCACCGCGACGCGGTTGTCTTCCGCGGCATCCGCTCCACAGCGGCCTTTTTCCTCGATGGCGTGCGCGACGACGTCCAGTACTACCGTCCGCTCTACAATATCGAGCAGGTGGAAATCCTGCGGGGCCCGAACGCACTGCTGTTCGGGCGTGGTGGCACTGGCGGCGTGCTCAACCGCGTCACCAAGAAAGCCGACCTCGACGGCCCGTTCACGGGCTATCGCGGCACCATCGACACATTCGGCGGCTATGAGGCCTCGATCGACAGCAATTTCGCCGTCAGCGACAGCGCGGCCGTGCGCATCAACGCTTACTATCAAAGCCTTGAGAACCACCGCGACTTTTTTGATGGCGACAATTACGGCATCAACCCAACGGCGCGGATCAGTCTCTCTTCGAAGACGACCCTGGACCTGTCTCTGGAATACATCGATCAGGAGCGGTTCGTTGATCGCGGAATCCCAACGGGCTCAGATGGGGAACCCGTCGAAGCGTTCGAAAAGATCGTCTTCGGCGACCCCGAACTGAACACCACGACCAATGAAGCCCTCCTGCTGCGCGCTCAGCTCCAGCACCAGTTTTCTGACACGCTCAAAGGTGTCGTAAGCGCCTTCTACGGCGATTATGACAAGGCCTACACGAACTTCTACGCGTCGGGCTACGACCAGGCCCTCAATCCCGGCTTTGTCACCCTTGATGGCTATGTCGACACCACCCAGCGCCAGAACTTCATCCTGTCAGGCAATCTGATCGGCGAGTTCGCGACGGGCCGGTTCAACCACACCCTGATCGCGGGCGCAGAGTTCATCGACACCACGAACGACAATGACCGGTTCAACGCGCGCTGGAGCACCAATGGCTTCACCGACGACAATGAGATCTTCGCCATCCAGCGTCCCCTGGACCTGCGCGGCGGCCAGGGCACGGGTTTCAACAACTTCGTCGATCCCGTCACCGGCATCATCAGCGGGCCTGGCGAGCCGACCACCAATGACTTCAACATCGACCTGAACGACCGCACGGCCAGCGAGGTGCAGGTCTACTCGCTGTTCATACAGGATCAGATCGAGCTTTCACCCATGTTCGACATCATCCTCGGCGGGCGTTTCGACAGCTTTGACCAGAGCACGGACAATCTGCTCGACCCAGCCAATCCCGTGACCACCTCGCGGACCGATGAGCGGTTCTCACCGCGCGCGGGCCTGATCTTCAAGCCTCAGGAAAACATCTCTCTTTACGCCAGCTACAGCGAGACTTTCCTGCCCCGCTCGGGCGAGCAATTTGCCAGCACGGGCAGCCTCGATCCCGACGAGTTCGAGAACATCGAGGTCGGCCTGAAATGGGACTTCACCGAGGCGCTGAGCTTCACGGCGGCCTATTTCCAGAACGAGGAAATCCGCGCCGCGCGCAATGACGCCACGGGCGAAGACTTCGAAGTGCGCGGCACCGAAGTCGATGGCTTCGAGCTGCAAGTGCAGGGCGATATCACCGACAGATTCTTCCTCACGGCCGGCTACAGCTACCTCGATGGCGAGACCGATGATGGCCGCGAAATTCCCCGCGAGCTGCCAGAAAACATGGTCTCGCTCTTCGGGACCTACCTTGTCACCGACCGGTTCGGTGTCGGGCTCGGCGCGACTTACCAGGACGCATCCTTCATCACGGACTTCGACCTGGCCGTGGATGGTCAAACCGGCAGCAGCGCGGCGACCCACCCGACGCTGCCGGCCTATACCCGGGTCGACGCGCTCGCCTTCTACGACATATCCGACACGCTGCGCCTGCAGCTGAACATCGAGAACCTGACCGACGAGACCTACTTCCCGAACGCCCACAGCACCCACCAGGCCACCGTCGGCGCGCCGCTGAACGCGCGGTTCACGATCAGCGGGCGGTTCTAGCCTTCTTCATCTCCCCGTCCGCGCACGCCTGCGTCCCCGCACCGGGGTCCGGGCGGGGCGCGCTCAAGCTGTCTGGACGACCCCGGGCGGGCCGTCCCTCCCATGCCAGGCGAGGAGATGGATCTCCATCAGCACATCCATGTGCCAGTCGAGGTGGCGCGTGCGAATATAGCCCGGCGGATGACCCGGCCTGAGGCGCGGGGCGCAGCCCTTGTCGAAGATGTGGCGGCGCGGCCGGTAGCGGCGGGCCAGGAAGCGCGCCAGCGCCGGGCCGGGATCGTCCAGCACGGCCTGCAGCGCGGCGATGCGCGCCTTGAGGCCCGCAAGCGGGCGCGGCGCACCTGAGGGGACAATCGGCCCGGCGGGCCCCGCCCGCTCGACGAGGCCCGCAAGCACCATGGGGTCCTGCAGCGTGTCGGACAGGTTGAAAGGCTTCGGCCCCGCAGGGCGCCCTGTTTTGGG
>JBCBGD010000210.1:0-1713 GCA_038527085.1 Pseudomonadota bacterium
GGCGCTCAAACAGGGCTGCGGCGACGTTCGATCCGTCTGCGCAGCGTGCGATAGAAAGGCATCCCCCATGGCTCGTCAGCGCAAGCGTAAAGGTGATCCGGTTCATGGCTGGCTCGTGCTCGACAAGCCGGTGGACATGACGTCCACGCAGGCCGTGGGGCTGACCAAACGCCTACTCAACGCCCAGAAGGCAGGCCATGGCGGCACGCTTGATCCGCTCGCCTCCGGCATCTTGCCCATCGCCTTTGGCGAGGCGACGAAGACTTCGGCCTGGGCGATGGATGCCGAGAAGGAATACGTCTTCACCATCGAGTGGGGCACCTCCACCGACAGCCAGGACAAGGAAGGCGAGGTGACGGCGCGGTCCGGCGCGCGACCGACTCTCGACCAGGTCGAAACCGCGCTGGAGGCCTATCGCGGTGAGATCGAACAGGTGCCGCCGAAATTCTCAGCCATCAAGGTGAATGGCGAGCGGGCCTATGATCTGGCGCGCGATGGAGAGAGCTTCGAGCTGGAAAGCAGGCCCGTCCTCATTCACGAGGCCAAGGTGACCGACATGCCCGATGCCGACCACACAGAAATCCACGTGGTGACAGGCAAGGGCTTCTATGTGCGCGCGCTGGCCCGTGACCTTGCATTTGATCTGGAATGCGAGGGCCATATCAGCGCCCTGCGCCGCACGCGCGTGGGGGAATTTACGCTTGAGGATGCCATCACCCCCGAAGCCCTGGAGGCGATCGAGGATATGGAGGCGCGGCGCGGCGCGTTGCTGCCCCTGGAAACGGCCTTGGATGACCTGCCACCCGTCGATCTGGCCGCTGGCGATGCTGACATGCTGAGGCAAGGCCGCACCGTGAAGCTCTTGCCGCACGTGATTGAGGCCTGGCGCGCCGATGTGCGCTCAGATCGCGAAGACCGCATGGCCGTCGCAATGGACGGCGACACTGCGCTAGCACTGGGAGAAGTCCGCGCCGGCCAGTTCAAGCCGACGCGGGTGTTTCAGCTTTAATCCAGCGTCCTGGCGATTTCCTCGACCGTGAAGCACTCGATGCGGTCGCCTTCGCGGATGTCTTCATACCTCTCAAAAGCCATGCCGCATTCCATACCCGAGGACACTTCGGCAACTTCGTCCTTGAAGCGCTTGAGCGTCTTCAGATTGCCTTCGTGGATGACGACATCGTCGCGCAGGAGACGCACGCCGCAGCCGCGCTTCACGACGCCTTCTGTCACGCGGCAACCGGCAACCTTGCCGACCTTGGTGATGTTGAAGACTTCGAGAATTTCGGCGTAGCCGATGAAGCTCTCGCGCTGTTCGGGCGCCAACATGCCAGACAGGGCATCCTTCACGTCGTCGATCAGGTTGTAGATGATCGAGTAGTAGCGGATCTCCACGCCTTCCTTCTCGGCAAGGTCGCGGGCTTGCTTGTTGGCGCGTACGTTGAACGCGATGATCGGCGCGCCCGAGGACTGGGCGAGCAGCACATCGGATTCCGAAATACCGCCCACAGCGCCGTGGATGGCCGTGGCCTTCACCTCTTCGGTCGAGATCTTCTCGACGGACTGGGCGATGGCCTCGACCGAGCCCTGGGTGTCGGCTTTGACAACCAGAGGAAGCTCTTGTGTCTCGATCGCGCCGTCCTTCAGCTTGCTCATGAGCTGATCCAGTGACGCGCGCGCCGCAGCAGAGGCCTTGCCGGCCACCTGGCGCTTCTG
>JBCBGD010000210.1:1813-4739 GCA_038527085.1 Pseudomonadota bacterium
TCCTTCAGCTTGCTCATGAGCTGATCCAGTGACGCGCGCGCCGCAGCAGAGGCCTTGCCGGCCACCTGGCGCTTCTGGCGGATCCGGTATTCGGTCACTTCACGCGCACGCGCTTCGCTGTCGACCACGTAGAAAGGCTCACCAGGCTCCGGCGCGCCGTCGAGACCGAGAACCTCGACCGGTACGGACGGGCCAGCCGATTTCAGCTGTTCGCCGCGCTCATTGACCAAGGCACGTACCTTGCCCCACTGCGTCCCGGCCACGACAATGTCGCCGCGCTGAAGCGTACCGCGCTTGACCAGAACCGTGGCAACAGATCCGCGGCCCTTGTCGAGCTGGCTTTCCACCACGCTGCCATCGGCATCGCGATCGGGATTGGCTTTGAGTTCAAGCAGTTCGGCCTGCAGCGTGATTGCCTCGGAAAGCCCATCAAGATTGGTCTTCTCGAGAGCCGACACTTCCACGGCCTGTACCTCGCCGCCCATGGCCTCGACTTGAATGTCGTGCTGGAGCAATTCGGTGAGAACGTTCTGTGGTTTGGCGTCCGGCTTGTCGATCTTGTTGACCGCCACGATGATCGGCACATCAGCTGACTTTGCGTGATTGATCGCCTCGATCGTCTGGGGCATCACGCCATCGTCTGCGGCCACGACGAGGATCACGATATCGGTGATGTCGGCGCCGCGTGCCCGCATGGCAGAAAACGCTGCGTGGCCAGGCGTGTCGATAAAGGTGATCTTGTTGCCGGATTTGTCGGCTACCTGATAGGCGCCGATGTGCTGGGTGATACCGCCCGCTTCACCGGCGACCACATCGGTCTCGCGCATGGCGTCCAACAGGGACGTCTTGCCGTGGTCGACATGGCCCATGATGGTGACGACAGGGGCGCGAGGCTTGAGGTCCTCTTCCTTGTCCTCTTCACCTTCCAGGCCGATTTCCACGTCGGACTCAGACACACGCTTCACGGTATGGCCGAATTCCGTGGCGATCAGTTCAGCCGTATCGGCGTCGATGATGTCGTTGCCGCGCATCATCTCGCCTTGCTGCATCATGAACTTCACGACGTCGCCGACGCGTTCTTTCATGCGCCCTGCTAGATCTTGCAATGTGATGGTTTCCGGCAGGGTGACTTCGACCGAGACTTTCTCGCCGCCGTCGCTTCCGCCGCTCTGGCGCCGCTCGCGTTCACGCTCGCGGGCGCGTTTCACCGACGCGAGGGAGCGCTGGCGGTCGCCATCGTCGCCGAGGGCGGCTGCAATGGTCAACTTGCCACGACGACGCTCTGAGCCACCCCGAGATCGGCCACCAGACTGGCGATCACGGTCATCACCGCGCCCGCCGCCTTTGCCACGCTTGACGCGTCCACCGGCTGCTTCGAGCGCGGACGGGTCCGGCGGAGCGACAGGTTCCTGACCACCGCCGCTGGACTTTGCGCGTCCGCCGCCGCGGCCTTTCTCGGCCTCGCGTTTGCGCGCTTCGGCTTCTTCGACGCGCTTGCGCTCTTCCTCGGCCTTGCGGCGGGCCTCGGCCTCTTCGCGCTCTTTCTCTTCCTGGACCTTTTTGTTCTGCTCTTCGCGCAGGCGGGCCTGGGCTTCCTGGGCCTTGTTGGCCTCGGCCTTGCGCGCCTCTTCCTGCGCCTTGCGCTGGAGAAGCACTTTCTGGCGGGCGAGCAACTCGGCTTCGGTGATGCCGAGCTTCTTGGCCATGGCGGCGAGCTTGGACTGGCCTCCGGAACCGCCTGCCGCAGCGCCAGCAGCAGGTTTTGCCGCACGGCCTCCGCCAGCGGCGCCCGCATTCGGTGTCACCACGCGCTTTTTCTTCTTCACCACCTCAACCTGTTTCGACCGGCCATGGCTGAAGCTCTGCTTCACCGTGCCCGTCCCGCGGGAGGTTGTGAGGGGTTTACGCCCGCCTTTGTCTTTCGTGTCGCTCATCCGCACCAATAACTGTTTTGCCCAGTCCGCACCATGCGGACCGGATTGCCATCAAGGATCGCCAGCCGAGAACCAGTGATCTTCAGGCGAAAGCCGAAACCCTTTCAATCGCCCATAGGCGATGGCCCAGCTATTCACCATGGGCCCGGGTTGAAGCAGAGCGTGTATCACACCCTCACGCCCCAAGGCCATGCCCAATTCAGCCGACGACAGGGCGCCGACCACTTTCACATCCCCATATAAGGCCTTCGCCAGGGAATACACCTTTGTGCGCCCATCTTCGGCGCCATCGCTCGCCTCGATCAGCCAAGCTGGCCGCGCCTTTCTCAGGCTCGCGCGCACCTGGTCGAAGCCGATAATCAGCTGACCACTCTTCTTGGCGAGACCAATGAGGGACACACACCTTGTCGCGAGCGCCTCGGCAACCTGATCGGCAAGATCCTCAGCCGCTTTGGCAGGTGCCTTGAATCGGCGCGAAAAGACGCCTTTGTCGACCGCGGCCTTTACCGTCTCCCGGGTCGCGGTGACCCAGACCCCACGGCCAGGCAGCTTGCCTGCAATATCAGCCACAACAGCGCTGTCAGGCGCGAGCACAAATCGGATCATCTCCGATTGCGGGCGCACCTCGCGCAGGACGGCGCATTCACGCTCTGGCGAGCGGTCCTTGGTGGCTACGCGTTCACGCGTCTCCGGGCGATCATTGGGGCTTTTCGGAATCGTCCGCCTCCCCAAGTTCGGCCAGGGCTTCAAGGTCGAGGTCGAGCGCTTCTGCCGCGGCTTCGAGATCGGCCTCGCTGATCTCCACCTCGCCCTCGCCGGTGTCGAAGACATCGTCCGCGCTCGGCGCAGCGTCGTCTCCGCCGCCAAGTTCGCCAAGGGCGAGAAGGGCTTTTTCCTCTTCGGTGAGGTTCATTTCCTCGACGAAGAACAATTGCAGCACCAGCTTCAGCCGGTCGGACAGTTGGGTCATCGCTCGGATCAACCGGTCCCGG
>JBCBGD010000211.1:0-4726 GCA_038527085.1 Pseudomonadota bacterium
CGCCGATCATACATGGTGAGCACCACGCCCTGGATCTCAAGATCAGGGTTGAGGCCGCTCCTCACAACCTCCACGGTGCGCAAAAGCTGGCTCAGACCTTCGAGGGCAAGAAACTCACATTGCAGCGGGACGAGGAGCGCGTCGGCCGCGGTCATGGCATTGATCGTCAGGGCCGAAAGCGACGGTGGACAGTCGATCAAGACAAAGTCGTAGGCCGGCTCGCAACGCGCGCGCCGCCTGTCCATGAAACCGCGCAAAGAGTCTCGCAAGCGGTAAGACCGCCGCCCGTCTGTTGCCAGAGCCGTCTCAACCCCTGACAGGTTTTCATCGCCCGTGACGATGTCTAGCCGCGGTACCAATGTCTCAATAATCGCATCTTCGACGGGAATACCGTCAACAATCAGATCAAAGCTGGTCAGGCGGCGCTCTGCCCGCGCGACGCCGAGCCCTGTGGAAGCATTCCCCTGCGCGTCGAAATCCACGATCAACACGCGGCGCCCCACAGCTGCGAGCGCGGTGCCGAGATTGATGGAGGTCGTGGTCTTGCCAACGCCTCCCTTCTGATTGGTGATCGCCAGGATCCTGGTGTCATGTTTCACAGCGGCGGACCTCCGAAAGCTTCAAGATACGCCCCGTGGGCGAGGTGCGACTCGGCACAGATTCCACGTGAAAGGACCACGCCCGCCGCGCCAAGGTCAATTCCTCTTCTGCCGATTCGCCCTTGGGAAACACGCAAATTGCACCGTTTTCCGTCCATGGCGCGGCATATTCCAGCAATTTGGGAAGCGCGGACAGAGCCCTGGCCGTGACAATTTCCGCCGGACTGACTGGCGCCGCCTCGATTCTGGACTGAGTGACTTGGACGTTCAGACCTGCAGTTTCGCTCGCCGCGCGGAGAAAGGCGCACTTCTTACCGACGCTTTCGATCAGGGTGACTTTAGTATTGTCCCCGAGCGCGGCCGCAAGCACCAGGCCGGGGAATCCGGCCCCCGATCCGAGATCGACGAGATCCGAGGGTGCCCCGACGAGGTCGGCCAGTTGGAGACTGTCTGCAACGTGCCGGCTCCAGATGACCGGCCACTCACGGGGCCCGATCAGATTCACGCGCGTGCGCCAATCGTCCAGCGTTTCAAGAATCGCGTCGAGCCGCTCGGTTGTTTCACGTGAAACATCGAAGGCAGCTAGAACATCTTCGCGTGTGTCGAGCGGCTCTCTCACATCGTTCCCGCCCTGGCCTTGTGCGACCGCTTTCTCACGTGACCGAGGAGCGCCGCCAACGCGCCTGGCGTCACGCCCTCAATACGGCTCGCCTGGCCAATGGTTTCGGGTCGCGCCACCTCAAGCTTGGTGCGGACCTCATTGGACAGCCCACCGACCGCCCCGTAGTCGAGGTCGCGCGGCAGAACCAAGGACTCATCTGCCCGCATCGCGGCGACGTCCGCCTTCTGGCGCTCGATATAACCGGCATACTGTGCCTCAATCTCGACCTGACGTGCCAGACCCTCGGGCGTATCCTGCAGCTCTGGCCATGCCGTAGCGATTTCTGGAAACCCAACATTGGGATAAGCCAGATAATCAAGCGCCGAGCGTACGCGTCCGTCCTGGTTCACGGCCCAGCCGAGCTCCGCCGCGCGCTTTGGTGCCATTTTCATCTGGGCCAGTGCGTTGCGCAGGTCTTCCAGCGCGGCATGTTTCACGTGAAACATTTTCGCGCGGTCAGGGCCGACGATGCCCAGATCGAGCCCGCGGGGTGTGAGGCGCTGGTCGGCATTGTCCGCACGGAGCATCAGGCGATATTCGGCCCGCGAGGTGAACATGCGGTAGGGCTCGGTCACACCGCGCGTGACGAGGTCATCGATCAGAACGCCAATATAGCCCTCCGCCCGATCGAACACCGCGCCCTCCTGGCCCCCGGCGTGCCTTGCGGCATTCACTCCAGCCACAAGGCCTTGGGCGCCTGCTTCTTCGTACCCCGTCGTGCCGTTGATCTGGCCGGCCAGGAACAGCCCTGGCATCTGCTTCATTTCGAGGGTTGGCCGCAGAGCGCGCGGATCGACATAGTCATACTCGATCGCGTAGCCATATTGGAGCGCCCTGGCGTTTTCGAGCGCGGGGATGGTTTTCAGGAACGCATCCTGCACGTCCGCCGGGAGAGAGGTCGAAATCCCGTTAGGATAGACCGTGTTGTCCCCCAGGCCCTCAGGCTCAAGAAAAATCTGATGTCGTTCCCGATCGGCAAACCGGTCCACCTTGTCTTCGATGGAGGGGCAGTATCGCGGACCACGTCCCGCAATGGCGCCCGAATAGACCGCCGACTGCGTAAGGTTCTCTGCGATGATCGCGTGGGTCTCTGGCGTGGTGAAGGTGATTCCACATGAAATCTGCGGAACACGAATCTCGTCTGTGAGGAAGGAAAACGGCACAGGAACGTCATCGGCTGGCTGCATGTCGCACGCCTGCCAATCTATACTCCGCCCGTCCAGCCGCGCAGGCGTACCCGTTTTCAATCGCCCCATGGGCAGGCCCATTGCATAGAGCCGCTCACCGAGCGCGTTCGCCGGAGCCTCACCGTGGCGTCCCGCTGGAATCCGCTCGGCACCGCGATGGATGACACCCCGCAGGAATGTGCCTGTCGTGATCACAATGGCGCCGGCGGTGTAGTTTGTACCCGATGCCCCCGCAACACCGGTCGCGCAATCGCCATTGCCGTTTGTGAGAATGTCTTCCACCGCATCTTCGATCACGGCCAAGTTTTCATAGGTGCCGATGATGTCAGACATGGCTTGCCGGTAGAGAGCTCTGTCAATCTGCGCCCGCGGGCCCCAAACGGCAGGGCCCTTGGACCGGTTAAGCATCCGAAACTGAATGCCGGACACATCCGCTGCGCGCGCCATGACGCCGTCAAGCGCATCGATTTCTCGAACCAAGTGGCCCTTACCGAGCCCGCCAATGGCAGGATTGCAGGACATTTCACCAATCGTGTCGGCACGGTGCGTAATCAGTGCGGTGTTGGCCCCGGCGCGCGCAGCCGCGGTGGCGGCCTCGCAGCCAGCATGCCCTCCGCCGACGACAATCACGTCAAATGATGTTTTGCTGCCCATTGCGACATTCCCTTGCTGCCCGCCATATAGGCGACCGGCCGCGGGACGTCACTTCCCAATGCAGAAACTGGAGAAGATCTTTCCAAGGATCTCCTCCACGTCGACACGTCCGAGAACCATTTCCAGGCGTCGCGCGGCGAGGCGAATATCTTCTGCGGCGAGTTCAGGCCCCATCCCAGACTTGATGACCAACAGCGCGCGGTCGATGTCTTCGATCGCCCGGTCAACCGCTTCGGCGTGGCGCTGGCGGGTGATTGACGCGTGTCCCATGGGAGACAGATTGGCTTCAATCTGGGCCGATATCGCTGACACCAGCGTCGCTACCCCCTCGCCTGTCTGGGCTGACAGCCTCAATGTTTCACGTGAAACACTGAGGGTCTCTAAGACAAGGTCGATTTTGTTGGCCACAATCAGGTCTGGCTTCAGCGCATCGAATTCAGACGGCAAGCCGTCCGCAGACGAAGCGTCGTACACACCGACCAGGATGTCAGCCTCTTCGGCAGCGGCTCGCGCCCTGCGGATACCTTCTGCCTCAATCTCTTCGGCGCCCGTGCGAAGCCCGGCGGTGTCGGAAACGCGCACGAGGTACCCGCCGAGATTCAGGCGCACTTCGATCACGTCGCGCGTGGTGCCAGGTGTGTCGGTGACAATGGCAACGTCACGTCCAGCGAGTTGATTTAGAAGACTGGATTTACCGGCATTGGGCGGGCCTATGATGACCACTGAAAAGCCATCACGGATCGCCACACCAGCCCGGCTGTTCTCCTTGGCCCCGACCAGGTCTGCTCTCAACCTCTCCAACCGTGCCACGACATCTTCGTTCGTGTGATCAGGCGCATCTTCCTCATCCGGAAAGTCGACCACCACTTCAATGAGGGCCATCACCTCAACCAGTCGGGCGTGCCAGTCAGCAAAGACTGATGAGTTTTGGCCGCGGAGCTGAGCCAGCGCTTGCGCGCGTTGGGCTTCGGTTTCGGCATCGACGAGATCAGCGACGCCTTCAGCTTCCAGAAGATCCATCTTGCCGGCCAGCACGGCGCGGCGGGTGAATTCTCCAGGTTCGGCCAGGCGCACACCAAAGCGACTTGTGATCAGCGAGACAACTGCATCGACAACGGCGCGGCCCCCATGCACGGTCAGCTCAAGACTGTCTTCGCCTGTAAAACTGTTGGGCCCCCGGAAAAGGGTTGCCACCGCTTGGTCTATGGGTTTTTCGTCCGTACCCTGAACATTACAGAGCGTCGCCTTACGGTGCTCTAGGGCGCCGACACTCAGGCAGGTCTCTATGATATCCGCGATCCTGGGCCCCGAGATCCTGATCAGGGCAATTGCAGAGGGGAGGGGCCCGGACGCCAGGGCGAGGATGGTGTCCTCATCCATCGCAATCTCTGGCCTAATTCTTCATGGCTTCGAAGAACTCGTCGTTGGTCTTGGTCTGCCGCAACTTGTCCAAGAGGAAGTCGATCGCATCGGACGTCCCCATGGGATTCAGAATGCGGCGCAATACGAAGATCTTCGACAGTTGTTCTTTCGGCGTGATCAGCTCTTCTTTCCGCGTGCCCGACTTCATGATGTCGATGGCAGGGAAGGTGCGCTTGTCGGCAATCTTGCGATCGAGCACGACC
>JBCBGD010000212.1:0-4645 GCA_038527085.1 Pseudomonadota bacterium
CTATCTCCTCATCACAGGGCAAGCCGCCAAGACCAACGTGTCGATCGGGGCGCCGTCAAATCACCCGCTGCGCCTGCCATGGCGCGCGTATCAGGGCAAGTTCAGTCATCCAGCAGAAGGTCAGATTTCCTGATTGTAGGCGCCGATCTCATCATATTTTGCCAGCCGTGGCTTCACTTCCTCGCGGAACAGCGCGCGCATGTCATCTTCGCTGGCCATGCTTTCCACCACGACCACCAGTTCAGGCTTGTTCGAGGAGGCCCTCACCAACACCCAGGACCCGTCTTCCAGGGTCACGCGCACACCGTTCACCGTGTTGATGTCGACGACTTTACGCCCGAGGATCTCGCCGCCTTCGAGGCCTTTATATTCGTCCACCACACGCTCGATCACATCGTATTTGATCTCGTCGGCGCAGTGCGGGCTCATGGTGAGCGACGTGTAGGCGACGCCCAGCTCGCCTTTCAGATCGGCCATGGTCTTGTCAGGGTTGCGGTCGAGCATTTCCAGGATGGCCTTGGCCGCCGTCAGGCCACAATCATAGCCCAGGCCGATGGGCTGGCGGAAGAAGAAGTGGCCGGACTTTTCAAACCCTGCAAGGGCATCGAGTTCGGTCGTGCGGCGCTTGATATAGGAGTGACCGGTCTTGAAATAATCGACCGTCGAGCCGTTCTCCTTGAGCACCGGGTCGGTCTTGTAGAGGCCTGTGGACTTCACATCGACGACGAACTTCGCGCCGGGATGTTCGCGGGAAAGATCGCGCGCCAGCATCAGGCCGATCTTGTCGGCAAAGATTTCCTCGCCCGTGTTATCGACAACGCCGCAGCGGTCGCCATCACCGTCAAAGCCAAGCGCCACATCCGCGCCCTGCTCTTTCACCGCCGCAGCCATGGCGTGCAGCATTTCGCTGTCTTCTGGGTTCGGATTGTATTTCGGGAAGGTCCAGTCGAGGTCGCAATCCATCTCGATGACCTCAACGCCCATGGCACGGAGGGCAGCCGGCGCGAAAACGCCAGCCGTGCCGTTCCCGCAGGCCGCGATCACCTTGAGGGGCCGCTTGATTTCAACCTCGTCGGACACGCTGTTCACATAGCGCTCGATCATGCCGTCGACGCGGAAATGCCCGCCGCCATCGCGGGGCTGGAAATCCCCGGCCAGGACGATTTCCTTGAGCCGGCCCATCTCATCGGGCCCGAAGGTGAGCGGGCGGTCAGCGCCCATCTTTACACCGGTCCAGCCATTCTCATTGTGAGAGGCCGTGACCATGCCGCAGCAGGGCGCATCCAGCTCGAACTGGGCCCAGTAGACCATCGGGGAGAGCGCCAGGCCGATGTCGAGCACCTCTGCGCCGCCCTGGACAAGGCCGAGCGTCAGGGCGTTTTTGATGCCGCCGCTGATGGAGCGGAAGTCGTGACCAACAACGATTTTCGGCTCGACGCCAAGCTCGTGGAAGAGTGTCGCCATGCCGAGACCCAAGGCTTTCACGCCTTCCAGATTGAGCTCAGGCGCTTTTTCATGGCCGATGCCGTTGAACCACCAGCGCGCATCGTATTCGCGAAAGCCGGTGGGCTTGACCAGCGGATAGACTTCAAAGTCGAGCGTGTTGGGCGCGATGTCTGCGCGAGGTTTCGGCATCATGGTCTGTATCCCCTCTCAATCGTCAGCGCGTTGTATGGGCAGGTCCGGGCCCACATGCAACGCGAAATGGCAAGGCCAGTCTAAAGGCGTTCGGCGCGCGTGTCGGCCTTCAGTTTATTGACAATCGCCTTCACGTCCTGGGCCCGGTCTTTCGGCACGACCAGGACCGAGCCTTCATGGGCCACCACGAGCAGTCCCGACACGCCAACAACAGCCAGCAAAGTGTTGCCATCGCTGCGCACATAGCAGTCGTCGGTGTCGACACAAATCGTGTCACCGATCTCGGCGTCGTCGGCGAGGTCGGCAATCGCGCTCCACGAGCCGATATCGCTCCAGCCGCATTCCAGGGGCCCGTAAACCGCGCCGCGCCGGGTCTTCTCCATAACGGCATAGTCGATGGAGTCCTCGTCCACCGTGTCGAAGATCTCCGGGTCAAGGACCACAGCATCACCGACCTGGCGCCCGGCCTCCAGCGCCGCAAGCGTGCGCGCCTGGATCGCGCCGGCAAACGCGGTGAGCTCTTCGGTCATCAAGCCCGCAGGGAACAGGAAGATGCCCGCATTCCAGCTGTAATCGCCATCGGCCACATAAGCCTTTGCGGTCTCCAGGTCAGGCTTTTCCTTGAACGCGTTGAAGGCGTAGGTGCTGGGCGCGATTTCCTCGCCGCGGTGGATATAGCCGTATCCTGTTTCCGGGGTGCGCGCGGCAATGCCGAAAGTGGTGATGTAGCCCTTCGCCGCCGTGTCGGCCGCCGCGCCGACCGCCTCGCGGAACGCTTGGGGCTCGGAGATGAAATGGTCTGACGGCAGCAGTAGGACGAGGGCGCCCTCATCGCCTGGCACCGCAGCCGCCATCGCCGCGACGGCAGCCGTGTTGCGCCCGAAAGGCTCAAGGATCACCTTCGTCGCCGAGGCGCCGATCTCAGCCAGCTGGTCGGCGATCAGAGCGGCAAATTTCTCGCCGCCGATCACGGAAGGCGGGGCGAACTCATGGGCGCCCGCAGCGCCGGAGACGCGGCGCACGGTTTCCTGGAACATGGAGCGCGCGCCAAGCATCTTCTGGAACTGCTTGGGATGGTGGGCGCGCGAAACCGGCCAAAGGCGCGTGCCCGAGCCCCCAGCCATGATCACGGGATAGATCTTTGCCATATTGGTTCCTTCCTGCCCCACTTTGTCCCAGCGTGTTTAACGTCGCAATGTCTCCTTGTGGAGACACTTGCTAAAAGTCTTCGTAAGCTGCTGCTTTTACGCTGAATTTTTGACTCCCTCGGAATGACCCGCACCCTCAAAAACTGGTTCGTTCTTTGAGTCAGCCCCGGGCCAAAATGGGGACCCGGTGATTGAGCCGGAAAAGACACACAAGCGAGCAGATCATCGCAAACTTGCGCGGAATTGGAGTGCGCCTTGGTCAGGGCGAGACGACCGGACGGGCTGATTGCGCAACAGGACGGATCGAACGACTCATTCTCGGTGGCAGCGTGTGCAGGACGGTTTGTAAGTCGATCAGGCGCGCCGGACCGAGGACCTTGAGAGGGAAAACCAACGCCTGCTTAAGGCGGTGGCCGATCTCACGCTCGACAAGCTAATCCCTGCTGAGACTACAGAAGGAAACTTCGAAGCGCTGAGCATCGCCTTCGGTGCACCGATTATGCAGCCAAAGCGCTTCGCATCTCAGAGCGCCGGGTCTGCCGCCTGATCGGCCATCATAAGTCAACCCACAACAAGCCGAAACTTGGTCGCAAAGATGAGGCCGCGCTGACGGCGGCGATCACCAGGTTGGCCGAGCAAAATGGCCACTACCGCTATCGGCGGTTCGCTGTCCTGCAAAGTTTCAGTTTCGATACGAGGGATCTTGTCCCTGTTCGGAACTGACCAGATTGCAGACGGGCCGCATCGGCAACACTCATTTACGCTGGGCGGCTGTACGAAATAATCGTGTAAAGAATCGTGTTTGGCGCCCTGGCGACGTCCTCAGTACACAGCAGTGCAATTGCCACCAGTCCGCAATCGGAGTTCCCCATGCAATTCATCGACCTTCAGGCCCAACGACGCCGTATCTCCGACAAGATCGATACGGCCATCGCCAACGTGCTGGAACACGGCATGTATGTCATGGGCCCGGAGGTGAAGACGCTGGAGGACCAACTGGCGAATTTTTCCGGCGCGAAACACGCACTCGGCTGCGCGAACGGCACCGAGGCGATTGCGCTGCCCCTGATGGCCTGGGACCTGCGCCCCGGACACGCAGTCTTCTGCCCGTCCTTCACCTTCTGCGCGACGGGAGAAGTGGTGCCGTGGCTCGGCGCAACGCCGATCTTCGTGGACGTGCTGCCTGACACCTACAACATGGATCCCGATCATCTTGAGGCCTCAATCGAGGCGGTGATTGCCGAAGGCAAACTCCAGCCGAAAGTGATCATTGGTGTTTGCCTCTTCGGCCAGGCCGCAAACTATCCGCGCCTGCGCGAAATCGCCGACAAGTACGGGCTAAAACTGATCGCAGACAGCGCCCAGGGTTTTGGCACCACGATCAATGGCAAGCATCCGTCGGACTGGGTCGACTGCACGACCACCAGCTTCTTCCCCGCCAAGCCGCTCGGATGTTATGGCGACGGCGGTGCGGTGATCACAAATGACGCCGAACTCGCCGAACGCATCGACAGCTTGCGCGTTCACGGCAAGGCGACCGCTTCCGACTTGGAGGGCGCTGATTTCGGTCACGACCCGAAATACCTCAATATGCGCATCGGAATGAACTCCAGGCTCGACACGATTCAAGCCGCCATCCTCATCGAGAAACTGGCGATCTTCGGCGATGAGATCGAAAAGCGAAATGGCGTCGCGGCGCGCTACAACGAATTGCTGGCCGACCACGTGTCCAGCACGCCACATGTGACCGATGGCGTGGTTAGCACCTGGGCCCAATACACGCTCGAGCACGACAATCGCGACGGATTGCAGGCGCATCTCAAATCCCAGGGGGTTCCAAGCGCGGTCTACTATCCCGT
>JBCBGD010000213.1:0-4601 GCA_038527085.1 Pseudomonadota bacterium
CTCGTGGCGCAGGGAATGGGCGCGCATGATCTTTGCGCCGGCGACCAGTTCCGCCTTTGTCTCACCGCGCACGGCCAGTCCCGTCAGAAAGGCGGCGATCAGCTCAGGGCTGGCGTCGCCCGACAAGAGCGTTTCGAAGGCGCCTTCCAGCATGTCGGCTGGAAGCTCCCGGTGGCGCGAAATGGCCTTGATGGCGTCGAGCAGGTGTTCGGTCATGGAACGCACCTAGTACGAGCATTGCGGACTGAACAACCCCTGTCACAAACTCGCGTTATCGGGGCGGGGCGGCGTTTCGATTTCGCTTTACAGGTCAAGGCCGAGAGCGGACAACGCCAGAAACGAGGGAGACTGAACAATGAAATCCATTTCGATGATGATGGCGTCCGCCGCGGCGATCGTGTTGGCCGGGTGCCAGACCGTTGTGCCGGCCGACGAACCCGAGGGGCTGTCGGCAGAGGCGATGGCGTCCCTGGAGATGGCGGCGGAGTCCCAGGAGGACGCCGCCAAGGCGCGCTATGACGCGCGCAATCCCGTCGAAACCCTTGCTTTCTTTGAGGTCGAGCCAGGAATGACCGTGGTCGAGGCGCTGCCCGGCGGTGGCTGGTACTCGAAGATCCTGATCCCTTATCTCGGACCGGACGGCCAGCTGATCGGCGCGCATTATCCTGATGCCATCTGGGCCGTGATCCTGCCGCCCGCCATGCAGGACGGCATCCCGGAGTTCATTGCCCGCGCCGATGGCTGGGCCGGGCGCGCGCGTGACTGGTATGGCGACGAGGGCGCTGACATCCAGCAGTTCAAGCTGGCCGATGGTCAGGCCGACGAGAACGCCGGCACAGCGGACGTGGTTCTCTTCATCCGAGCCTTGCACAATCTCAACCGCGCAGAAGACCAGCTTTCTACCATGTCGGGCTCCGTTTCCGATGCCTTCACCTTGCTGAAGCCAGGCGGCATCGTCGGCGTCGTCCAACACCGGTCACCGGAAGACAATGCCGATGCCTGGGCGAGTGGCGGTGCGGGATACCTGAAGCAGAGCGCCGTCATCGAAGCGTTCGAGGCGGCTGGGTTCGAACTGGTGGCAACCAGCGAGATCAACGCCAATCCGCTCGACACGCCGACAGAGCAGGACATTGTCTGGCGCCTCCCACCAAGCCTGAACGGCACGGAAGAGGGCACACCTGAGCGGGCAGCCGTGATGGCGATTGGCGAGTCCGACCGCATGACGCTGAAGTTTCGCAAGCCGGCTTAAGTTCAGCTTACACATGCGATGCGCGCGCCTCGGATTCATCCGGGGCGCGCTTTCTATTCAATTGTGCGCAGCCAATTCTTGAGCAGCTCGCGGCCGTGTTCGGTCAGGATGCTCTCGGGATGAAACTGGACGCCATAGACGGGCCTGCTCGCATGGTGGACCGCCATGATCTCGCCGTCGTCGGTCCACGCGTCGGCAACGAGCGCATCGGGCAAATCGGTCGGGCGAATCGCAAGCGAGTGGTAGCGAACGACGTCGAAGGATGTGGGCAGTCCCTGAAACAAAAGGCCGTCTTCGTGGCGAATGGCGCTGAGCTTGCCGTGGCGGATTTCCTGCGCCGTGATGACCGCGCCGCCGAAGGCCTGCCCGATCGCCTGGTGGCCAAGGCACACACCCAGGATTGGCAGGTCGTCAGGAGCCTCGCGCAAGAGGTCGACGCAGATCCCGGCCTCATTCGGCGTGCACGGGCCGGGTGAGAGCACAATGCCGTCCATGTTCAGGCCCAGGGCGTCGTCGACACTGATCTGGTCGTTTCGGACCACCTCTGTCCTTGCGCCAGCCTCCTCTAGGTAGTGCACCAGATTCCATGTGAAGCTGTCATAATTGTCGATGACGAGGATGGACGGCGCGCTCATTGATCGTGCTCGAACATGGGCGCCATTTCAGCGGCCCGTTTCAGGGCGCCGATCTTGTGCAGCGTCTCGTCAAATTCATACTGGGGGTCGCTGTCCAGCACGACGCCGCCGCCGGCCTGCAGGTGCAGCGTGCCGTCCTTGATGACGGCTGTGCGCAGGGCGATGCAGGTGTCCATGTCGCCATTCCAGCCGAAATAGCCCACCGCGCCGCCATAAATTCCGCGGCGCTCTGACTCCAGTTCGTCAATGATCTGCATGGCGCGGATCTTCGGCGCGCCAGACACCGTCCCGGCTGGAAAGCCTGCGAGCAGCGCGTCCACCGAGGTGAGCCCCTCTCGAAGATCGCCCTCGACATGGGAAACGATGTGCATGACGTGGCTGTAGCGCTCGATGATGAAGCTCTCGGTGACCTCGACGCTGCCATAGGCGGCGACGCGGCCGACATCGTTGCGGCCAAGGTCCAGAAGCATCAGGTGTTCTGCCATTTCCTTCTCATCGGCCAAAAGGTCAGCGGCGCGCCGCGCGTCCTCAATCGGATCGCCTGAGCGGGGCCGGGTGCCTGCGATGGGCCGAATGGCGACGCGGCCATCTCGCACCCGCACGAGGATTTCCGGACTGGAGCCGACGAGTTGCACATCGCCAAGGTGCATGTGGAACATGAAGGCCGACGGGTTCAGCCGCCGCAGCGCCCGGTAGATTGAGATGGAGCGGGCAGGAGAGGGCGCTGACAGTCTCTGGCTGGGAACAACCTGGAAGATGTCTCCGGCGCGGGTGTAATCGCGCGCAGCCTCGACGATCTCGAAATAGCGTTCTTTGGTGGTGTTCGACTGGAAGTCGATCGCGCTTGGGGCACCTTCCCAGCGCGGCGGCATGGGGCCGGGCGAATCGAGTTTGGATTCTATTTCGTCGAGATAGGTGGCGGCTTCATCCACGGCGTCTTCGGCAAACCGTGCCACCAGCAGGATTTCCTGGTGCAGGTGATCAAAGATGATGACCAGCTTCGGAATCACCAGAAGAGCCTCTGGCACATCGAGCACATCAACGGAGTCTATTGCTACCGGCTCGACATGCTGGATGAAGTCGTATCCGACATACCCGAAAGCACCCGATGCCATGGGCGGCAGGTCGATGTCTTCCGAGGGGCGCGCCCTGGCGATGCGAGCGTAGGTGCGCAACGCCTCTTCCGGGCTAGCATCAAGGGTATTCATGTCAGGTGAAGATGATGAAAAGTCGCCGCGCGCACTCCTCATCGCAACGCCGTCATTGACGCAGAACCAGTCCACCGGGTCGCAGCCTATGAAGGAGTACCTGCCAAGTCTTTCACCGCCGACAATCGATTCGAACAGGAAGGTTCCTGGACGCTCTGCACCTAGCTTGAGCAGCGCTCCCACGGGGGTTTCCACATCGCCGATGCGGCGGCGCACATACAACGCGTCTGAGGTCATTACTGCTGGTCCAGAATCTGACGCTTGTACGCCTCCAAGGCGGCGCCGTTGGCCTGTACTTCCAGCGTGTCGCGGAATTCGTTTTCCATGGCTGCCAAAAGGTCGTTGCGCAGGGATTGCTCCAGTTCTGCGCCAACAAGCCCGCTCAGCACCTCGATCTCGACAGGCTCTGGCGGGTTGATCGCGATAAGCTGCGCCACCAGCATCTGGCCAGGTCCTGGTCCTGGCAGGGTAAATACGTCGCCCTCATTGGCGCCAAAGACGGGCACGAGCAGCTGCTGCGGGATGGCGCCGTCATAATTCGCGCGAGAGATCGCCCGCGGCGCGGACTGGACGTCCTTGCCAAGGCCCTCAGCCACGCCTTCGAGCGTGCGCTCGCCGGCTTGGATCTGGTCGACAAGCGCGTTGGCGAACTGTGACAGGGCCTCGCTTTCGCGGCTTGCGATATAGGCCGCTTCAACACGGTCTCGAATGTCACCGAGTTCTGGTGTGTAGGGCGCGAGAATGTCCTGCACTTCCACAAGATAGACAGCGCCCTCACCATCGACAGGATCGGTGACCTGCCCCACGCGGCCTTCAAATGCGGCCTGCATCAGATCGGGGTTTCGGGCAAGGCCCGGGATCACGCTGCCATCGGCAAGGCGCCCTGACTGGGACACCGGGACATAGCGGATGATTGGTGCGCCGAGTTCGAGGCCGATCTCGCTTAACGTGAGACCCCGGCCGATATAGTCGAACAACTCGGCTTCAGCCTGTGCGAAGAGGTTTTCCGCTTCACGCCGTGAAAACTCGTCCTCGATCAGGTCGCGCACTGTTTCAAACGGCGTGGGCGTGCCGGGTACGATCTCATCGAGACGGGCCACGATCCAGAGATTGCCGGACTGGAAAGGACCGACCACGCCGCCTGCGCGCGTCGACTGGTCAAAGAGTGCGCCCGACAGGTCGGGATTTGCCAATTCGCTTTGCAAGACAGTGCGCGACTGAACTGCAGTATAGTTTTCGCCCGTGAAAGTCTCCGGGTCAGCCCCGCCAGCCAGTCGCCCGAAGGCCTCAGTGGCGGCAGCTTCGCTGGTTGTGAACACTTCCAGGAACCGGCGGCGCTCAGGGCCAGAGAAGCGCTGGGCTTTCTGCGTCTCGTAGATTGCGCGAAGATCCTCTGCGGACACTTCTACCGTGTGCACAAAATCATTGGGCGAGAGCGACAGTACAGCGATGGAGCGGCGCTCGGGCACGGCAAACTGGGCCGCGCGTTCATTGAAGAATGCCTCCAGT
>JBCBGD010000214.1:0-4551 GCA_038527085.1 Pseudomonadota bacterium
GGCCGCGCCCTCCTGCAGGACCCGTTCTGGGTCCAAAAGGTGAAGGAAGGCCGCTTCGACGAGCTTGAAAGCTACGACGCCAAAGCGCTCGCCACGCTTTACTGAACCAGAGCCGCCGCCCGCGCGTAGAGAAGACAAGCCAAACGAGAAAGCCTGTCCCATGCGCCTTTCAACGCTGTTTGCACCGAAACTGGCAATGGCTGCTGCTGCAGCCGCTGCCACGACGGGGTGCGTGAGCCAAAACCTGTCCGATTTCGACAATGCCCCGCGCACGCTGGTGCTGGAGGACTATTTCAACGGCGAAACCCAAGCCTACGGCATCTTCGAGGACCGCTTCGGCAAAGTCCGCCGCTCCTTCAAGGTCGACATCACAGGCACCGTCGAAGATGGCGTCCTGACCCTTGATGAGCGGTTCATCTATGACGATGGCGAAAATGACAGGCGCGTCTGGACGATCGATATCCTCGGCGGCGGCAAGTATCGCGGCACGGCGGGCGATGTGCCCGGCTATGCCACCGGTGAAGTTGCCGGCAACGCCTTCAACTGGAAATACAAGGTCGATCTTAAGGTCGGAGACAGCACCTGGAATGTCGGCTTTGACGACTGGATGTACCTTCTGGAAGACGGCATCCTGATCAATCGGGCCTATGTCACGCGCTACGGCATTGAGATTGGCCAGGTGACGATTTCCTTCCAGAAACCGACCTAGGCCGTCAGCAGCATCCGCCTGGCGCAGGCTCCGCGCCATCGACCGCCGCGAACACATCCGGCGCGGCGCAGCCCGGGAACAGGCCGTAATGGGTCTGGCCATCCCCGATGACCTCAAAGAAGTCGGCAAATCGGGTCTGCATCAGCATCGCCAGCGTATTGCCACATACTGGAAACACGCGGCCGGCCTCGATCTCGTGTTCGGCGTCCAGCTTGAACACAGTCTCCATGCCCGGCACGCCGCCGCAATAGATCACCGCCTGGCCGTAATCTTCGCAAGCCGCATCCAGCCCCTCGAGCTTCATCAGCCTCGCTGTGACCGATGCAAACCGGATCGGGTCGACCTTCGCCTTGAGGCGCGGGTCGATGATTGAGAGCGGGCGATGGGCAAAAACCCGCGGATCGGTGAACCCGGCTTCCTTGGCAATCGCCAGATAGTCCCCCCAATAGAGCGCGCCCGACAGGCATTCGCCATAGAGCACCGGGTCTGCTGCCAGTTCTGCCGGGATGCGCCGGTCGGCATAGACATCGGCAAAATACAGCTCCCCGCCGGGTTTCAAAAGGTCAAACGCCGCGCGAAAAACCGCTGGCTTGTCCGTGCACAGGTTGAACACGCAATTGGAGATGATGACGTCGAAGCTGGCAGGCTCCAGGTCCAGTTCGCCCAGCTGCTCCAGATACCCTTCGACAAAGCGTGTGTTCGGGGCGTCATAACCAAACTGCTCGGCGTGCCAGCCTTCATATTTCCGCGCGATCTCGAGTTGCTCGGGCGTCATGTCCACGCCCGTCACATGGCCCGTCGGCCCCACAAGGCTCGCAAGGGTGAACACGTCCCGCCCGGCGCCGCTGCCAAGGTCGAGGATCTTGAGCCCCTCCAGGTGGGTCGGGATCGCGAGACCACAGCCATAATAGCGCGCGGCGACCTCGTCATGGACTTTGCCGATGGCCTCGCGCAGCCAGGGCGCTGGCGCATCCAGCGTGC
Source organism: Pseudomonadota bacterium (assembly GCA_038527085.1). Taxonomy (GTDB): domain Bacteria; phylum Pseudomonadota; class Alphaproteobacteria; order Caulobacterales; family Hyphomonadaceae; genus UBA5336. The sequence continues at coordinate 1,691 of JBCBGD010000214.1, forward strand.
TGCAGGCATCGGTCTTCAGGTCAGACGTGCCGGTGAGTTCGGCGCCATAATAGTCTTTGACGGATTGGTGCAGCATGGGGATCAGGTCCGTTTTGGGTCTGGTGTTTTTCGGGCTCAGGCCGAGCAGCTGCCGCCGCCCAGGACGCAGAAGCTCGCGCAATAGGAATGGTTCAGGGAGACCTCGCCGCGCGCCTCTGCCAGGGTGTCACCAAGCTCAAAGCGCTCATCATAGGGGATCAGCGTACACGCCACGACGCTCGCGCGCCCGGCTCCCTTTCGGCGCACCACCATGCGCTGGCTCGCGCACATCAGGCTGGCAGGGTCCTTGTCCAGAATGCCCCAGCAGGATGTCGTGATCTCTGGCGGGTCGCCATCGGCCTCCATCTCAGGGAAAAGGACCAGAGAGATAGCGGCGATCCATCGCGTCGAGGCCCAGCCGGTCGATCAGCTTGCCATAGCCCGCCCGCGCTTCGGCCTCCGCCTCACCCCAGACCGTGCGGCCGGCCAGGTCCACGCGGAACCCGTGCTCGCCCAGCCATTTCAGGCCTTTCAATGTGAGGTCAAACGCCCCTGCCCCACGCTCTTCATCGTGAAGGGCGCCGGTATAGTGATCGAGGCTCACGCGCAGGGTCATACGGTCGCCAAAGCGCGCGTGCAGGTCCAGCAAGCCGTCTTTGATTCGCGGGCGCATCATCGGCTGCATCGCATTGGTCAGCACAAGCAGGCTGTGGCCCCGCTCCAGCGCGGCCTCCATGATCGCGATGATCTCGGGTGCCATGAAGGGCTCACCGCCAGTGATGCCAATCTCGATGCCGGTCTCGCCCGCCGCGTCGAGCTCATCCAGATACGGCAGCACATCGGCCAGGGTCAGATAGACCAGCGCGTCATTGGTCGGCGAGCTTTCGATATAGCAATTGGCGCACTCAATGTTGCAGAGCGTGCCGGTGTTGAGCCACAACGTCTTTGTGCCCGTATAGGCCACTTTGGCCCGCGCCTCGCCCCTCGCGGTGGTGTCAGGATCAGCAAACTTTACCGATGGTTGTATTAGCGTCGTCGTCATGCAACGCGACCTAACCCGTTCCGCGCGAACGGCAAAGACACGAGTTTGTCAGTCGGTTGTGAGACGCGCGCCTAAAACCCCCGCAGTCACAACGTCATCCAAAAAATCGCGCGCGGCCAGCGACTAAAACAGCGCTCTGAGGTGTTGACGTCGTGCTGGTCGGAACAGGTCCGCCAGCACATTGCACATTGGAACTTGGAGACACCTCATGTTGGTTATTTCAGCACCCTTTGCGCTGGGTGGGCGCGGCACAGATTTGTTGTTCGGCACAGACGGAAACGATTTCCTGTCTGGCGGACGAGGATCGGACCTTCTGGTCGGACTGGGCGGTCATGACGACCTGTTTGGCGGTCGCGGCGCAGACCTGATCTTCGGCGGCGACGGCGGTGACAGCATTTTTGGCGGACGCGGCCGCGATGTCCTGTTCGGCGGCGATGGCGAAGACTACATCTCCGGCGGCAAGGGCCGTGACTTCATCTTCGGCGGCAACGACGCGGACACGATTGACGGTGGCCGGGGCGCGGACTTCATCTTCGGTGGCTCGGGCAGTGACACGATCATCACCGGCAAGGGGCGCGACACGATCGCGTTTGCGGGCGATCCCTTCGACGGCGCCGATGTGTCGGCTGCAGGACGCCAGATCGTCGGCAATGAAGATTTCGTGGAAGACTTCAATTTCCGGAAGGACACCTACCTGTTCGACGGTCACGACTTCGACGTCGGCAATCACGTGAACTTCGTCGCCCTGGATGCCACGGACCCCCACGCTGACATCCCCGACGGCTCGAATGTCATCGTCCTCCTCAACAGCGACAATGACAACAATCCCGACACGCCATTCCTGGCGGGCACGGCGGCCGCACAGATTGCCGGCCTTGTCGAGGAAGATGGCGCGGGTTTCTTCGTCTATTTCAACTCCAACCTCGGCCTGAACCGCCTCGTCTGGTCTGAGAATCTCGCCGACGCCAGCGCTGATCTGAAGATCATCACCCGCCAGACCGACCTCACCGGACAAGACGCGATCGATGCCCTCGCGCGCTTCTCGGCCGACAATTTCGACTTTGGTGATCTCGGCGAAATGCTCACCGAGGATGAGGACGACTACATGCCGTTCACCACAGCGGAATTGGGCGCCATTGTGGAAACCAATCCTGTAGTGGCAGAGACTCTGGACATGGCGTTTGTTGACGAGATGCCCCTCATCGACATGTCTGCAGACATGTGGATGTAGGCTTTTTCCACAAGCAATGCGCGGCGCCCGCACACCGTATGTGGGCGCCGGGACTCAAGATTGCCGTCGGCTCTGATATATACAGGGCATGTCAACCGAACCGAATCGCCAGCAGAAGCTGTCCATTTCGCAAATGGCGTCCGCACGCGCGCCGGTCGCCGCTGGTGATGCCGATTACCTCGACGGCCTGAACCCCGAGCAGCGCGAGGCGGTGCTGACCACCGAAGGCCCCCTCCTTGTGCTGGCAGGCGCGGGCACGGGCAAGACCCGTGTGCTGACCACGCGGCTCGCCCACATCATCGCCACCCAGAAAGCCTGGCCTTCCCAGACCCTGACCGTGACCTTCACCAACAAGGCCGCGCGGGAGATGCGTGAGCGGGCGCTGAAGCTGATCGGCGATGCCGGCGAGGGCCTGCGCTGGCTCGGCACGTTCCACTCCATCTCAGCGCAGATCCTGCGCAAGCATGCCGAGCTGGCGGGGCTGAAATCTAGCTTCACCATACTCGACACCGACGACCAGGTGCGCCTGTGCAAGCAGATCATCGAGGCCGAGAATATCGACCCCAAGCG
>JBCBGD010000215.1:0-4542 GCA_038527085.1 Pseudomonadota bacterium
GCCAATCGGACAGCTCACGCCCGTGCCGCCAATGCCGCAATACCCGGCCGGATTCTTGGCCAGGTATTGCTGGTGGTAGTCCTCCGCGTAATAGAAGTCTGACAGCGGTTTGATCTCTGTCGTGACCCGGTCATACCCCTGTGCCACCAGCGCTTTTTCATAGTCAGACGCGCTTTGGCGGGCAGCCTCCAACTGTTCCGGCGTGGTGGTGTAGATCGCCGAGCGGTATTGGGTTCCGATGTCATTGCCCTGCCGCATGCCTTGGGTCGGATCGTGGTTTTCCCAGAAGGTTTTCAGGATCTCGGAAAGGGAGATGACCTTGGGGTCAAACACGATCCTGACGACTTCGGTATGACCGGTCCGACCGCTGCAGGCTTCCTCATAGGTCGGGTTTGGGGTCTGACCGCCCGCATAGCCGACAGCCGTGTTCCAGACCCCTTCGAGTTTCCAGAACACACGCTCGGCGCCCCAGAAGCAGCCCATGGCCACAACAATCGTTTCAAAACCGTCTGGCGCTTCGGCCTTCAGGGGTTTGCCGAACACAAAGTGCGTGTCGGCCGTCGGGATTTCCATCTCGCGACCGGGCAGTGCCTCTCCGGGGGCGGGCAGGGTGGCAGGTTTGCGGGAAAACAGCATGGGGTCAGCTCCGGGCTTCACTCGAGTGAGGGATATGGGGTTGCAAGGCCTGTTCAGCAATCGCGGCTTGCGGGCGCGCCAAGGGCCTGTATATACACCCGCTTCTGGTGCCTGGTGAGGTGGCCGAGTGGTCGAAGGCGCACGCCTGGAACGCGTGTAGGCTGGCAACAGTCTCCAGGGTTCGAATCCCTGTCTCACCGCCAGCCAGAATTCGCAAATTCGCTTGGGATCACCTGCGTCTGCGCCGGTCAGCCGCAACGGGCAGGCCGCAACTGCAAATGCCCTTTTGCTGCCGCAGTCGTTTAAGCCGAGATTAACTCAAACGGCCGATAGATTTACCCATTCTCCCATTCAAGAGGCCAAGCCCCATGATCAGAACAAGCCTTGCAGCGCTTTTCCTTGCCAGTCTGGCAGGCACCGCCACAGCAGCCGACCTGACCGCCGTTCAAACCGTGCAGAAAGTCGTCGTGAGCGAAGACGGGACCGGCACGACCGTTGAACAACTTGTTGACGCAGTTGCGGTCGCACCCGGTGATACCGTGGTCTATTCCCTGAGCTACGAAAACTCGGGCGACGCCGATGCCGATGGCGTGAAGCTGACCATGCCCGTCCCCGCCGAAGTCGTCCTCCTTGAGGGCTCGGAAATCACGCGCGGCACGACGGTTACCTACTCTGCCGACGGCGGCGCAAGCTATGCGGCGCGCGCAGACCTGGAAGTGGTCGAAGGCGACACAACTCGCAGCGCCTTGTCCGATGAGATCACGCACATTCAGTGGCTGTTCGAAGACGGCATTCCCGCCGGAGAGGCTGGAACGGTCAGCTTCCGCGGCGTCTTGCGTTAGGCGGTTCACGTAACAATCAGAGTTGAAAAGGCCCGCTCCGGCGGGTCTTTTTTATGCAGTTCAACTGCAATTTCTCCGTGAATTTCCGCAATTGGGACGTCCGCCTTAGCCCGGCGTTAAGGGAAATGCGCGATCTGTTTGGGGTGAAAAAACAAACAGTAGGCGGCGTAGCTATGTCCATTCGAACCACTCTCATGAAAGCGGCTCTGGCGGCCGGCGCGTCCTTTGCGCTGGCAGGCATGGCCCATGCGCAGAAGACCGAAGCCGGTACTTCTGTCGATAACGTTTTTGCCCTCGACTACTCGGTCGGCGGCGTTCAGCAAGGCCGGATCACGAACGATCCAACGGCTGATGTGAACACGGGCTATGCGGGCCCGCCCATCGTCGACAATGGCGACGGCGCCACGAGCTTCACGGTTGACCGCCTGGTCGACTTCATACTCCAGGAGCTGAACAGCCCGCTGGACACCCCTCCCGGCGCGACTCAGGTGACGCCAACGCCAACAGGCGCAACGGCGGCCGCACGCGAGCTGGCCTTCTCGTTGACCAACAACGGCAACGACCACTCGTCCTACTCCTTCCAGATCGAAGAGATCACGGGTGTGGGCGCAGATGAGTTCCTGAGCACGAACCGGACGATCCGCTTCTATCGCCCAGCGTTTGACCTCGACGGTGTGGCAGGCGACTCCTCTGGCTGTGAAGCCGAGCAGAACGAGGTCATCACGGTGACGCCTATCGTGCCGACCACGGCCGGCTCTGGCGACGCTAACTTCGTCGTGTCCGGCGGTCAGCTCACCTGTGACCTGGCACCAGGCGAAACGGCCTTTGTGTTCATCGGAGCCGATATTCCGAATGAAGACACCCAGGCCACTCCGCAGCCAGTGACCGAGGGCGACACCGACAACATCTACCTGATCGCCCAGGCCCGCTTCCCGCAGGAATGGATCTCCACCAACGAAACCATGGGCACTGGCGCAACCGGACCAGGCGCAGTCTTCCAGAACGACACCGGCGGCAACACGCTGGCAGGCAGCGCCGAGGTCGTGCTGGCTGAAGGCGATGGACCGGCCACGGGCGATGCGGCAACAGACGGCGTGTTCTCGACGCAGGCCAACTGGGTCATCATCGACCCTGACCTGACCGCTACAAAAGCCGTCGAGCTGCTCGATCAGACGGCAACGGCCGCAGCCTGCGGAGCCCTGGTTGTTCCTGGCACCGGTCCCGCTCCGACCAGCGAATACTACATCCCCGGATCTTGCGTTCGCTACACGATCACCGTGACCAACACGGCCGATGCGGACGCTTCCGATGCCGACGGTGTGTCGCTCACTGACCCGCTGCCAGCCGCCGCTGTCTATGTCAGCCACACGCTCGGCGGAGACTTTGTCGGCGGCACCGTGGAAGTCGACACGACGCTGGCAGGCACAACAGATTGCACCGCCAACACCGACGCAGGCTGCGTCGTGAAGGTCACGGGCACGAGCCTTCCGGCCAACACGACAGTGGGTGCCGACTCGGTCGGAACCCTCGAAATCCGCGCCTGGATCCCCTGATCCAAGTCGCCAGCCAATCAGGAAAACCCCCGGGGTCATCGCGCCCCGGGGGTTTTTCGTCTCTGCGAAAGTGCAGTGAAAACAATGAAGTATTAACCAGCATCTGAGAGGGTGCAGCGTTTATAAGTGCCCCGAAGAGGGCGTGTCGGCGAGACCTCCACCCAAAAAAAGGAGGCCGCCATTGGTGATGGTGTAGAGTTGTGGCGTTCCTCTGGAGTGCAGTTCGAGCAGTTGTGCTGTTCATGACCCTTCTGGTCATGGCCGCCCATTCTGCGCGCGCCGTCACCCCCCTCGGCCACGACGTCACGAACATCGCAACCGTCGACTATGAGCAGAACGGCATCCCTGTTTCGCTCGACACCAACCCGGCCTCGTTCACGGTGGCTGCGCGTCCAACACCCTCCACAATCGATTTCCTTCGCTATGCGCCCACCGCCAGCGATGGTGAGGTCGTCTCCCTGAACGGGTCAGAATACAGCCCGTCGGGCGAGGCGGAGCCGGGTGCCTTTGAGCCGATCGGCCCAGCCATCACCACCGGCGGCGTCGAGGTGGATGTCTCGGCGCCAGTGCGTCTGGTGCCTGCTGACAGCTATTTCACCGGAGAGCTGATGGTTGTGCGCGTCACCGATGCCGGCCAGAACGGCGATCCCGAACGCATCGAAACCGTCACCATCGAGGTGCGCTCGACAACTGGCGACCTCATCGTGATGCGCCTTTTCGAGAGCGGGCCTGACACGGGCGAGTTCTATGCCTGGCTGCCGAGCACCGGCGAAGAGACCCCCGCCCACGATCCCACGCTGACCGCGCCAAAGGACAGCCAGTTGACTGCGCGCTATGTGGACGTCTTCGATGATACCGAGGTCTCCATCGACACAGCCCTGGTCGATCCCTTCGGCCGCCTGTTCGACTCCCTGACGGGCGAATTGCTCGACGGGGCGCAGGTGACCATCGTCGAGGCTGACACGGGCCGCCCTGCAACAGTGTTCGGTGTCGATGGACGCTCACCCTATCCTTCCACACTGATCACGGGCGGCACGGTGACCGATGAGGGCGGCACGGTATATGACCTGGAGCCCGGCGAATTCCTTTTCCCGCTGATGGCACCCGGCGAATACCGCCTCGAGATCATCCCGCCTGGGGACTATGTTTACCCCTCGGGCTTTCCTGCTGAGAGTTTCGAAGGCCTGCCAAACGGCCCGTTCGAGATCATCGAGGGCTCCTTCGGCGGCGTTTTCACGGTTGAGGCCACGGGCCCGCTCAACTTCGATGTGCCTCTGGACACCAATCGCGGCCTGACCGTTACCAAGCGCTCAGGCCAGGCTTCCGCGGCGGTTGGCGATTTCATCTCCTACATTGTGGAGATCCAGAACCGCGAGACCGCGAGCCTGCCCCTGCGCATCCAGGACGTGCTGCCCCAGGGCATGCGCTATGTTGATGGCTCGGTGCGCGCGGAAGGCTTCGACACCCTGGAAGCAGAGATCTCTGACGATGCCCGTAACGTGTTCTTTGAC